>CAIOYU010000031.1 GCA_903862565.1 uncultured Actinomycetes bacterium
ATGCCGAGGCGCTGGCACTGAGGGACGGCGACACCGTCTATGTACGTGCCACGCGTATTCCGCCCATCGCCGGGACCGATCAGGTTGTGGCGTCGGCGGGACAGTCATGACGGTGCCGTTCCGCCGGTTCGCGGCTACGTTAGGGGTGGGTGCGGTTGCAGTTACCGCACTTGCGGGTTGCAGCACCACCACCTCCGGCACTCCGGAGAGTGGGCCAACGGGCGTTCAGGAGAGTGCTGTGACTGGTGGCAGTGGCGGGCATGGAGGCAACGGCGGTGCCGGAGGCCGAGGCGGTGCCGGCGGCAAAGGCGGTGCCGGCGGTGCGGGTGGCTCAGGCGGGCAGGGTGGTCAGGGCGGTCAAGGCGGTAAGGGTGGTCTCGGCGGCGTGAACGGTGCCGATGGGGCCGACGGCGCGGATGGGGCTGACGGCGCGCCCGGAACCCCCGGAACCCCCGCCGCGCCTGGTTAGGCCGCTAGACGCCGGGCAACCGCGCGGTCGAAGCGATCGAGCACCGTTTCGGCCACCAGGGGATGGGCTCCGAGCGGTTCGGCCATGGCGACGCCGTGCTCCCGGGCCACCGCGGCAACCCGATCCGTGATGCGCCCGGGGGCGATGAACCATGGTGCCAGCGCAATTCGGCTGGCTCCCTGCCTGCGGAGCGCGGCGATTCCGTCGGTCACCGTGAGTTCGGATCCCGTCGCGTGAGCCACATGCACCGCGGCCCATCGGCTGCCGTGGGCCAGTGCCGGTGCCAGCGTCGCGGTGCGGGAGTTGGCCGCCTGGTGCGACGAACCGACGGCCACCACCAGCACGCCGGTGTCACCGCAGCCCTGTTCGATACCCAATTGCGCCAGTCGGTGATGCATGAGCCCGACCAGTCTCGAGTCTTCGCCCAGGGTGTCTGCTTGCAGCACATCGGCTTTCGCCTCGGCCACCATGGCGGGGATGTCGACCCTGGCGTGGTAGGCGCTGGCCAGCAGCAGGGGAGCGATAACGGCCGGACGGTCCAGGCCGGCCAGCACGTCGGCAAGATTGGGGGTGCTCTTCTCGCAGAACGCCACCCGGACATCCAAGCCGGGGCGCAGCGCGCGGATCTGCTCGGCCACCCCGTGGGTGGTGGCCGAAGACCGCGGGTCGACGCTGCCGTGCGCGGTGAGGATCAGCGACTCGGCGCTCACGTTTGGTGCAGCCCGCACTCGGTCTTTGACTGGCCGTGCCACCGGCCGCTGCGGGGATCGGCACCCTCAGCCGGCTTCTTTGTGCACGGTGCGCAGCCGATCGACGGATAGCCTTCCTCGACAAGCGGATTCACCAGCACGCCGTGGGTGTCGATGTAGGCCTGCATGTCCTCGTCGGTCCAGGCCGCCAACGGATTGACCTTGACCAGTTTGAAGGCCTCATCGAAGCTGACCAGGGGCGCATTGGCCCGGGTGGGTGATTCAACCCGCCGGATACCGGTGACCCAGGCGGAGTAGCCCGCCAATGCACGCCCCAACGGAACCACCTTGCGCAACCGGCAGCACTCGTGCGGATCCCGGGAGAACAGATCGCGGCCCAGCAGTCGATCCTGTTCGGCGACGCTGTGTTCCGGCGTCACGTTGACCACGGTGACGTCGTAGACCGCCTCGACCGCGTCACGCGTGCCGATCGTCTCGGCGAAGTGGTAGCCGGTGTCCAGGAACAGGACGTCAACTCCGGGATGGGCCTTGGCCGCCAGGTCCACCAGCACCGCATCCTGCATGTTCGAGGCCACCACATAGTGGCCGCCGAAATGCTCGTCGGTCCAGGACAGCAGTTCGTCGGTGCCGGCGCCGGCGAGATCCGCGGCGCCGCGGGCGGCCAACTCACGCAACTGATCCTCGGTGAAGGTCTCGACGCGAGCGCTCATCGGAGACTCCTGCTCTTCGCGCGAGCGCTCATCGGTAGCCCCATGCTCTTCGCGCGAGCGCTCATCGCAAAGCCTCTTCGTCAGCCCGCACAGCCCACTGCGCGAATCTCTCGCCCTCGGAACGCTGTGCGATGAAGTTGCGCACCACCCGTTCGATGTAGTCGCCCAACTCCGCGCTGGTGACCTTGTGCTGGCGCAGCTTTCTGCCGAAGTTGCTGTCCAGTCCGAGGCTGCCGCCCAGGTGTACCTGGAAACCCTCCACCGGCCCGTCGCCATCGTCGATCATCTGGCCCTTGAACCCGATGTCGGCGACCTGGATTCGGGCGCAGGAGTTCGGGCATCCGTTGAGATGCACGGTGACCGGGACGTCCAGTTGGGCGTTGAGGTCGGCCAGTCGCTTCTCCAGGTCCGGGACCAGTGACTGCGCCCGGACGCGGGTCTCGGCGAAGGACAGCTTGCAGAACTCGATTCCGGTGCAGGCCATCAGGTTCCGCCGCCAGCTCGACGGAGTCGACGACAGGCCGAGCGCGTTCAGGCCGGCGGTCAGCTCGTCGAGCTTGTCGTCGGGGACGTCGAGAACGATCAGCTTCTGGTGCGGGGTGAAGCGGATCCGATCCGATCCCGCCTTCTCGGCCAGGTCCGCCACCGCCGAAAGGATGGTGCCCGACACCCGGCCCGCGATCGCCGCCACGCCAACGGCATTGAGCCCGTTGCGAAGTCGTTGCACGCCGACGTGGTCGATCGGGTGGGGGACCGGCTCCGGGGCGGGGCCGTCGATCAACGGCCGCTTCAGGTACTCGGTCTCGAGAACTTCGCGGAATTTCTCTGCACCCCAGTCCTTGACCAGGAACTTCAGCCTCGCCTTGGCGCGCAGTCGCCGGTAGCCGTAGTCACGGAAGAGGCTCACGACCGCCTCCCACACGTCGGGCACCTCGTCGAGGGGCACCCAGGCGCCGAGGCGCTGGGCCAGCATCGGATTCGTCGAGAGGCCGCCGCCCACCCACAGGTCCAGGCCTGGTCCGTGTTCGGGGTGGTTGACGCCGACGAAGGCGACGTCATTGATCTCGTGGACGACGTCCTGCAGGCCGCTGATCGCGGTCTTGAACTTGCGGGGCAGGTTGGCGTATTCCGGCTTGCCGACGTAACGGCGGACGATCTCCTCGACCGCCGGGGTGGCGTCGAGAACCTCGTCGAGGGATTCACCGGCCAGCGGCGACCCGAGCACCACGCGCGGGCAGTCCCCGCACGCCTCGGTGGTCTGCAGGCCG
>CAIOYU010000032.1 GCA_903862565.1 uncultured Actinomycetes bacterium
CCGCAGCACGTAGTGCCCTATCCGGATCAGGCGCTGTTCCTCGCCCTGCGCGGCGCCGGCCAGGAGGCGGTCATGCAGGGGCTGTGGATCTATCGCCACCCCGTCGACCTCGATGGTGTGCGGCGCTTCCATCGCAACCTCTTCGGAACCCTGCTGGCGCGCCGGATCGAACCGTCGCCGCTGCCGTTTGGGCGGCACCGCTGGGTGTCCCAGCCGTTCACCGATGCCAACCTTGATCTGGCCCAGCGGCCCCGGCCCCGCGATGAGATGTACACCTGGGCCGATGAGCAGGTAGAACTGCCACTCGACCCGGAGTGGGGGCCGGCCTGGCGACTGGGTGTTCAACCGTTCGATGACGGCACGACCGTGGTGAGCCTGGTGGCTTCACACTGTGTGGCCGACGGCGCGGGCAGCTTCATGGCCATCGCCCAGGCAAGCACGGGGACGATCCGCGAACTGGGGCTTCCGCGGGCGGGCTCACGCACGCGACGGCGCGCGATACGTGAAGATCTCCGCCAGCTCAGAAGCGACCTGCCGGAGGTCGCCCGGACGCTGCGGCGGGCCGCCGCAGTCGCCGTACGCCGCCGCACCGAACTTGGCCGGTCCGCACCAGACCGATCGGCCCCCAGCACCGGATCCCGGACCGTTCGGATGCCGACGGTCTCAGCCTTCATTGACGACACGCAGTGGGATTCCCGTGCTGAATCCCTTGCCGGCAACAGCTTTTCGCTGGTGGCTGGTTTTGCCGGCAAGCTCGCTGAACGTCTTCACCGTGCCCGCGCCTCGGATGGCGCCGTGACGTTGATGCTCCCAGTGAGCGAGCGTGCCGATCTTGAGGACACCGGCGGCAACGTGGTGTCGATCGCTCAGGTCAGCTTCGATCCCGGCCCCGTCGCCACCGATTTGACCGGACCGCGGACAGCGATCCGGGAGGGCCTGAAGAAGGCCCGTGAAGTCCCTGACGAGATGGTGGAACTGCTGCCCCTGATCCCATTTCTGCCCCGGCGGGGGATCGCCCGAATCGCCGATGCGGCGTTCGGGTTCTCCACCGACCTTCCGGTGTCCTGCTCCAACTTCGGCGTGATCCCAGCGGAGGTTACCCGCGTCGACGGCACCCCGGCCGAGTACCTGTGCTTTCGCGGCGTGGATCGGCACGTCACCGCCGATAATCTCGACCGCCGTCGCGGAGCTATGACAGTGACGTCCGGAAAAATCGGCGACAAGATGACGATCACCGTCATCAGTTATCAGCCGGGGATGGAAAACTCGCGGGCGGAGCTCCGCGAGGTAATGACCGAAACCCTGAAAGACTTCGGCCTTTCCGGCGAAATAGTTTGAGGTGAACCAGTAATGACGACACAAGCCCGACCACGCGGCGGACTCTTTCGTTGGGCTCGGCGCGAGCAACCTTCGGAGCATCGTCTCGCGTTCCTCGATCACGCCGCGCTCGAACTGCTGCGCGCGACAGGCCGCAATCAGCTCATCCAGATCGTCTGGGTCTACGAGCGCTCTCTCGACGAGGACGGGCTGAGGCGTTTCCACAAGAATCTCTACGCCTCACTGGGCAGCAGGCTGATCGAACGTTCGCCACTGCCGTTCGGTCGGCCGCGGTGGGTGCAACCGGTTGGTGCGCTTCCGCCCATCCGCCGCGCCGAGCATTCCCGGCCTCGTGCGGAGTTGATGGACTGGGCCGATGAACTGGCCCGCCTACCCATCGACCCGGAACGCGGGCCGGGCTGGTACCTCGCCGTCCAACCCCTCGACGACGGCTCGACGGCTGCCAGCATCATCGCCTCGCACGTGATCGGCGACGGGGTTGGCGCCCTGATGGCGGTCTTCGAGGCAATTACCGGCAATATCCGACAGACCGG
>CAIOYU010000033.1 GCA_903862565.1 uncultured Actinomycetes bacterium
ATGGCCATAGCTACTCCCAGAAGTATCCGTCGCGAACGGCTGTCGCATTCTTGGATTGGTCAAATACGAGCCGGTATGAGCGGCCAACGCTCGGACGGATTCGGTCGAAAGCGTCGCTGTCGATCTCGGTGTCGGTGGACAAGAGAATGACCTGGTGGCTGGCATGGGGAAAGTACCGGTCCAGGAGGTGTTCGCGATGCGAACCATCCAGGCGTCCCAGGGGAGTATCGACGACCACGGGGAGTGGTTGCCCCGCGGCTTTGGCTAGTCCCCAAAGCAGTGCCACCGCGAGCAGCTGGCGTTCGCCTGCTGATAGCTCATCCGCCGATAGCGGAAGCCCGTCACGTCCGGTGAGCTCAACGACATAGCTTTCGGGGTCGACATCGACCTTGGTGATGAGGTCCTCTTTGCGCAACAGATGTCGAAGTGCATCGAGGATGAACTCGGAGATGCGGCCCAGGTGTCTCTGGCTCGCAGCTAGTCGCAATTGCTGCAGAGTCGTTCGGACTCGATCGACGTGCTCAACTAATCTGCGTCCGTCATCGGCCACACCATTTGCTCGAGCTGCATCATTTAGAGCAGTTTCGTACGCGGCATCTGCACGGTCCTTGTCTTGCCGAAGCAGTCTGATTCGCTCCTCGGCATTTATGAGCGCCGCCTGCCGTTGAATCAGTTCAGTTGATGCTTCTTGACGCTCAGCAACGAGGCCCGCGAGTGCCTCGGGGTCGGGTATCGCAACCAAGACTCTTTCGGCCTGCTCGAGATCGGCTCGGGTCTTACTGTGCTGATCGATAATGTCCCGCAGCCGCCGCTCCGCGTTGTCCAGAGCCGATGTTGCGAGGTGTCGAACCACGGCCGGATCAACCGTGCCGGCGCCGACAATCTCCGGACACTCAGATTTCGCTAATCTGTCGTCCCGATCACCGGAAAGGAACAGCTGCAATTCCTTCTGTATGGCCGCTGGCACCCTGGCGTCTGCGAGGCGCCTCGCAACCTCTTCGTCGCGGATGGCCAGCACATCGGTCACAAGTCGCTGACGGCTTGCCTCGACTTCATGGTCAGCTTGTTTCGCCATGTCGATGAGCATGGACCTGACTTGAAGCAGCGGTGCGGACTCACCCATCTCCTGCCGAAGCTCTTCCTCAGCCCGGGTGAGGTCCGAGCGAAGCTTGGCCGCAGTCGCTTCAGCGAACTCACGTTGATCAACCAGTTCACCGCCGGCTGATCGATAGCTTTCGTTGAGCTCGAAAAGAAGTTTCTCGGATCGCTGCACTTCGACTCTGAGTCTGGCTGCCTCCTGCTCCAAAGACTCCACAGCTTGACGGATACTCGTGACGGCTCCTTGCCGCTCATCAATCACCTCCCGCAGGCGCGTCGGTACCTGCGCATCCTGGTGACGCCTGCGAAGCACTGCCAGATCAGTTGAGAGCCGGTCGACCAGGTCTAGGCCGAGTAGCGAGGCGAGAGCGGACGACAACACCTCTTGTGAACGGTCAAGATCGGCAAGAGCCTCAATCTGTTCGCCGTCGAAGAAGAACAGGCCAGCGATACCTCGGGGAAGAAAAGCCTCGATGTGCTCATTCCATGTGGACGTGAGTGCCGAATCATGTCGGCCGTCGACCGAGACCAACAGGATCTCGCGGATCGACGATCCCGTGCTCCGCCAGCTTCGCCGAACCCAGTACTCGCGCTCCACGCCCTCCTGGTGGGCGTGGAACGTCAGTTCCAGTGCTGC
>CAIOYU010000034.1 GCA_903862565.1 uncultured Actinomycetes bacterium
TCTGGCATTTCCTCTCGCCCGAAACTGACCCCGAGCATCAGCGGCTCCTCGACCTGTCGGTGCTCTATCCCGGCGGTGCCGTCGCCTCCGACGCCATGCCCTGGGAGCAGCCCGGTCACGTCGTGGTGGACGGCGACGTCTGGCCGCTGCCGGGCGATGCCGTCGCGCATCCGCGCAGTGCCGGAACCTTCGCACGGTTCTTCGCGCAGTACGTGGTCCGCCGGCAGTTGATCGCCCTACCGGATGCCGTCGCCAAGTGCACGCTCATTCCCGCCCAGATCCTGGACTCGGCAGCGGGCGGCGCGGCCCGCAAGGGCCGCCTTCAGGTGGGGGCCGACGCCGACATCGCGGTGTTCGATCTCGAGAACTTCCAGGACCGCGCGACGTTCACGGAACCGACCCATCCGTCGTCAGGCATGACCCACCTACTCGTTGGCGGAGCTCCGTTGATCAGTAACGGAATTCTCGACACCGCAGCCCGATCCGGAACTGCGGTGCGCGGGGCGCTCCGGGGCTAGGGTTTCGGTGCCCCGCCGCCGGCACCCCGGCTCACACCGAGCGCCACGATCAGGTCCAGAACTGTTTCGGGATCGTTGAGCTTGTCGCCGTAGGCTGCCCGAATCTGACTCATGCGATAGCGCACGGTCTGCGGATGGACGAACAGGTCCGCGGCCACGGCGTCCCGGCGCCCTTGATGCAGCAGCCAACTTCGCAATGTCTCCGCCAGGCGTTCAACACCTTTGGCGCCGGCGTCCGCCAGCGGCGCCAGCACACGCGCCCGCAGGTCGTCGACGGACTCCAGGTCGGCAGTCAGGACCAGGTGCGCCAGATGCTCGTCGGTGTCGACCAGACCATCGCCGTTCATGCTCCGCGCCCGGACCGTTCGCACGTACGAGGCCTTGGCCTGCAGCCAGGGACGCGCCGGGCCGACGACAGCCCGCAGACCGGACAGCGCCGCCAGCAGAGCGGACCGGCGATGGCCGTCCGCGTCGGGAACCAGTACGACGGTCAGGAACTCAGCCGGGTCGATACCGGGCAATTCGTCGGTGAGCTGCAGGCAACCCGGGCTCAAAACTGTTGTCGCCCTTCGGATCTGGGCTAGCGGAATCAGTATCGCCGTCAAACTCTCCGGGGTCGGCCAGGACGCGAGTTCCGCTGTGGCGCGAAGCGTCTCGGGATCCTCCCCCACCAGCAGCTGCCGGGCCAGGCGGTCGAGGTGGCGCTGGCGGACCCGGCCGGCGGTGGCCAGTTCGTCGCCGTGCCCGGACACGCTGGCTGCCGACAGTTCGTCGATGTAGGCGAACACCAGCTCGGCGAAGCGTGCGACGGCCGACGCCGGCAGTCCCGCGTCGACGGCGGTCGTCGACAACTCCTGCCACGACACTCGCGCACCCACCCGGTACGCGGCGAGCAGGACGTCGATCGAACGCCCATCGCGGGCTTCGCCGCGACCCAACTCGTACGCCCCGTCCAGCGCTCCCGACAGGCCGGAGCCTGATTCTCCGCCTCTGGTGGCCAGACGCAGGAAGGCGCCCAACGAGACCTGCACCGCATTCTCGATGTTCTGGCCCATCCGGCCCCGGAACGGATCGGCATAGGCCGGAACTTCCTCGACGATCGCCGTCACCGTGCGTTCGGCCATCCGCGGCAACACGGCCTCCAGGGCGGCCGCAACCGAAGGGCTCAGCTCAAGCCCGCTGTACCGACCCGCAACATCCACCACTTTGCCCTCTTACTGTTCTTTCCGAACAGGAGTGTTCTCACTATTCACCCGGATAGGTCAGGACTTTATCCTTGCCGGAGGGGAGAGTAGAGACATGATTGCCACCACGCTGCGCAGCAGGCTCGCTGGGCTCGCGGGGCGGGTCACTACTCCTCTGCTGCCTTCGGACTACCTGGACGCCATCGACCCACTGCTGTCGAGCGCGCGACTGCGCGGCCGAATCGTCGCAATCCATCCCGAGACCCGGGACGCCACGACACTGGTGATCAAGCCCGGTCGAGGCTGGCGCCGGCATGTTCCCGGCCAGTACCTGCGGTTGGGAGTCGCCGTCGACGGTGTCCGCCAATGGCGCACCTACTCGCTCACCTCACGAACGAACCGGGCCGACGGGTGCGTTTCCATCGCGGTCAAGGCCGTACCCGGCGGGCTGGTGTCCACCCACCTGGTGCGCCACGCGACGGTGGGCACCATCGTCGAACTCGGCCAGGCCGCCGGCGACTTCACCCTCGGAACACCCCCGGCCAAGATCCTGTTCGTGACCGCCGGCAGCGGCATCACCCCGGTGATGGGAATGCTGCGTAACCTCGGGGCGGCCGACGGAACCGATATCGTCCTCGTCCACAGCGCACCAGATGCCGGGGACGTCATCTTCGGCGCCGAGCTTCGGACGCTGGCCGACCGCGGACGTATACGGCTCGTGGAGAACCACACGAAAGCCGACGGCCGACTCGATCCCGCTCGCATCGCGGATCTGGTGGACGATCTGGCCGATCGGCGAACCTGGGCCTGCGGACCCACCGAATTGCTCGACGGCCTCGAAAAGCACTGGGCCGGTGCGGGCATGGCGGATCGGCTGCACACCGAACGATTCCGGTCGAACCTGATCGCAACGGGTGACGGCGGAACGGTCACCTTTTCGGCCACTGGTACCGCCGTCGAGGCCGACGGCACCCAGAGCCTTCTCGACGCGGGCGAGTCCGCCGGCGTCATCATGCCCTCAGGCTGCCGGATGGGCATCTGCTTCGGCTGTGTCGCCCACTTGCGCCGCGGCGCCGTGCGGGACCTCCGCAGCGGCGACCTGACCATCGCCGCCGACGGCGACGGCGTCGCCATCCAAACCTGCATCTCCGGCGCCGCCGGTGACTGCGACATCGAACTCTGACCCCCCACACACGAACAGTCTCCGAACGGAATTCACCATGACCGCCCTGCAACGCACCACACCGAGTCCGATCGCACACCTCTCCGCCGAGGACATCGAGAACCTGGGCGTCGAACTCGATGCCATCCGAGCCGACGTGATCGCCACTCGCGGCGCACGCGACGCCGCCTACATCCGCAGTGTCATCGAGGGCCAGCGTCGGCTTGAACTCGCCAGCCGGACGATCCTGCTGTTCTCATTGTTCCCGCCGGCCTGGCTCATCGGGACCGTCGGCCTGTCCATCTCGAAGATCGTCGAGAACATGGAGATCGGCCACAACGTCATGCACGGTCAATGGGACTGGATGCGTGACAACACGATTCACTCCACCACCTGGGAATGGGACCACGCCGCGCCCGCCGAGTTGTGGAAGCATTCCCACAACGAACTGCACCACGCCTATACCAACGTCCTCGGCAAGGACCACGATCTCGGCTATGGAATCATGCGCGTCGACGAGGACCAGAACTGGCAACCGTTCATGCTCCTGCAGCCGCTGACCAACCTCATCACCGCCTGCATCTTCGAGTACTCCATCGCCATGTACGACCTCGAAATTCCCAAACTCCTCAAGGGCCGCGGCGACAAGGTCGACTTCCGCAGGCGTGCAAAGAAAGCGCTCGCCAAGATTCGCCGTCAGGCGACCCGCGACTACGTCCTGCACCCGTTGCTGTCCGGGCCCTCAGCGGTGACGACGTTGACCGCCAACCTGACAGCCAACCTGGTGCGGAATCTGTGGACCCACGCGGTCATAATGTGCGGCCACTTCCCCGAGGGCGTTCAGACGTTCACGAAGACCTCAATCGAGGGTGAGACCCGCGCCGAGTGGTATCTGCGGCAGATGCTCGGTTCGGCGAACATCTCCGGCAGTCCGGCGATGCACTTCATGACCGGCAACCTGTCGTTCCAGATCGAACACCACCTCTACCCGGACCTGCCGAGCAACCGCTATCAGGAGATCTCACCCAGGGTGCAGGCGGTCTTCGAGCGCTACGGACTCAGCTACACCGCGGGGAGCCTGCCCAAACAGGTTCTTTCAGCGTGGAAGAAGATCATCCGACTCTCGCTGCCCAACGACTTCGGCCGTACGCCATCCCCTCTGCCGACGTCGCAGCTTGCGTTGGACGACCTCGCGCAGTGTTGAGTCGGGCCACTTGCGCCACGTCTTCCGCCGGCGCCGGTGGAGCAGCTGTTCGGTGATGTCCTCGATCTCGGGTTGCCGCGTGCCGGTCGCGCGCTGCAGGGCCTGGTGATCGTGATGCCGGTTGGCCTGGCTGACCCGGCGCTTATTCCGGGGGATGGACTTTCGCGATCCCTTGTCATTCTCGCCGTAGGAGTTGCGCCGGTCCCGGTCGTAACTCAGTTGCTTCTTCTCCTGGGGTGAACGCCGCCCCGCGGTCGGCTTTCCCACGGCGGCATCGAGCGGCGGGACACCGGTACCCGAATGTTCCTCCATGGCAATCAGTATGGTCCTCGCGTAATTAGCCGTCCAAATACGTCAGCAAACATTCCAAGACGGAACTCAGCTCGGCTGGTCCGAAATGCCATGTTGCGAATTCACTTTCACTGGCAAACATATGCACGATAGGGGCTGTAACGGCGTAGCCCGCGTTCGGCATCGGTTCCGCAACAACCCCGACACCACCTCTGTCGCCGACTCAATAACGGCGATACGTTTCTGCTGCCAGATGGTTGGCAAGCGTTTGGTGGGCCGCATATAGGGAGTTCAGCATGAAGGTCACAGTCCCAACTCGAGTCATGGTTGCCGGCGCGGCGCTTAGTGTGACTGCCCTTACCCTCGGTCCGGCGGCATCGGCAGCGCCGCGGGTGACGGGAGGGGGAACCGTCGGGGGCGCAGGCTTCATCGTCGACCCTGGGGTTGTGGTCGTTCCGGGAGTTGTCGATCCGGGGGTTGCCGCCGGGCCAGTCGCGACGGCCGTTCCCGCCGTCGCCGCGGCGGCGGCGGTTGTGGCCCCGGCTGCATTCCCCTTCCCCGCCGGAGCACTCCCCGGTCCTGTGCCCGTCGTTGTTCCGGCTGTTCTCCCCTCGGCGGCGGGTGCGATTCCTGGACCGGTACCGGTGGTTGCGCCTGCCGTAGTGGGTGATCCGGGTGCTGCAGTCGCGCCAGCCGCTGTCGTCGCACCAGCACCTGTTGTCGCACCGGTCGCGCCGGCGCTCCCGACAATGCCCGGAAAGTAGGCCTCGGTGATCGACGAGTTCTGAAGCACACCAGAGGATCTCGATTCTCACTTCGGCATGGTTCGTTGGCTCAATGGGGTACAGACCGCACCCGCTTGCCTCAGCCGAGGGGTTGCGTCAGGCGGCGCCGCCTAACCGCCGTCATCTCGACATCGCCGGCACGATGCGTGATCGTCGGGTACCGGCCCCGTTTCGATTGAGCCTGCGGTCCCCGATAGGTGTAGCGTCGGGGGTGTTGGGAACCCAGCCAGTCCGGGATGAGTCAGCCGTCAACCGCTGATCACGCCGAGCATCCGCTCACGCCGGGCACGCCGGTGACAACCCCTAGACGGGATCACCATGAACGTTCCTTCTACCCGTTCACTATCGAGTACTTTCGCTGATCGGCAGGGTTTTTCGTCCCCACCGGCGGTCGGCATTCTCGGCACGTACCCTCCGACGATCTGTGGTCTGGCTACGTTCGGAGCAGCACTGGCCGACGGCTTGACTGCCGGTGGTTCCGAGGTCAGCGTCGTGCGGGTGTCCGACGGGTCATCCACCTCCGACGCCAGGGTCGTGGGAGAGTTGGTCAGCGGCTCACGATCGTCACTCTCTAACAGCTCAGAATTGTTGAACCACAACGATGTTGCGGTGATTCAGCATGAGTACGGCATCTACGGCGGCGTAGACGGAGACGATGTGGTGGACATCATCGGCGGTCTGCGGATTCCGTGCATCGTCGTCGCTCACACCGTTCTGAAACACCCCACTCCGCATCAACGTTCGGTGCTGCAAACCATCGCGGCGATGGCCGATCAGGTGGTCGTGATGTCCGCGGCCGCCAAAGAACGGCTCTGTGTCGGCTATGCCGTCGATCGCAGGAAAGTCACCACGATTCCGCATGGCGCGACCATCCCCAGCACGGCGCCGTTGCCTGCGTCCGGGCGCCCCACATTGTTGACCTGGGGGCTACTGGGTCCCGGAAAGGGCGTCGAGCGCGTAATCGACGCGATGGTGCCACTGCAGGATCTGCCCGGCCGGCCGCGGTACCTGATCGCCGGCCAGACACACCCGAAGGTTCTGGCCGCCGACGGGGAGTCGTACCGGTCGGCCCGGATGGAGCAGGCTCGGCGCCGAGGGGTCGCCGAGTCCGTGTCATTCGACGCCGGCTACCGGACCGTCGCCTCGCTGAATGCGCTGGCCCAGTCTGCCGTCGCCGTCGTGCTGCCGTACGACTCCACCGATCAGGCCACTTCCGGTGTGCTGGTCGACGCCATCGCGAGCGGCCGACCGGTGGTCGCCACCGCTTTCCCGCACGCGGTCGAATTGCTGGCGACCGGCGCGGGAGTCGTCGTCGACCATGACGATCACGACGCACTGGTGTCGGCCCTGCACCGCATCGTGACCGAACCTGACCTTGCGGGCTCGATGGCCGAGGAAGCCCGCCGACTTGCGCCGGCGATGGCGTGGTCGGTGGTCGCCGGGCGCTACCTGCACCTTGCCCGGCGCCTCATCGCGGAGCGTCGCATCGCCGACCGGTCGGCACTGGTATGACCCCGACGGCGCCGATCTTCGACCACCTGCTTCACCTGACGGACCACCGCGGCACTTTCGAACATGCGATCCTGACCGAACCCCGCCGCGATGGTGGCTACTGCACCGACGACATGGCTCGTGTGCTCGTCGTCGCAGCCCGGGAACCCGAGTCCGCAGGCGGGGTCAACAGTCTCGCCAAGGTTGCCGTGCAGTTCCTCAACGACGCGCAGACCTTTGCCGGGAAGTGTCGAAACCGCATGGACCGCAACGGAAGATGGACCGATGCGCCGGCGGTCGAGGACGCCTGGGGGCGATGCCTGTGGGGCTTGGGAACCGCCGCGGCTCATAGCGACGTCTCCCTGATTCGCCGCCTGGCGGTCATCCAGTTCGATCGCTCCGCCGCCGTGCGCTCACCGTGGCCACGGGCGATGGCGTTCGCGGTGCTGGGGGCCGCTGAACTGCTGACCGTTGATCCTTCGCATCGTGGGGCCCGATCACTGATCACCGACTATGCCGCCGGCCTGGCCGAACCGAACGGCGACGCCGCTTGGCCCTGGCCGGAGCCACGGCTCACCTATGCCAACGCCGCACTGCCCGAGGCGATGATCGCGGCCGGGGCCGCACTGGAGGACGCGGCACTTCAGCGCCGCGGCCTGGATCTGCTGTCATGGCTGGTCGATGTCGAAACCGCCGAGGGTCGCCTGTCCCCAACCCCGACCTGGGGCAGGGGGCCTGGTGACACCCGGCCGGGGTTCGATCAGCAGCCGATCGAGATATCCACTATCGCCGACGCCTGTTCGCGCGCCTCCGGAGTCGACGCCAGTCCGCTCTGGCCCGACACCGTTCGGGCTGCGGCGGCCTGGTTCGAAGGAACCAACGACGCGGGTCTTGCGATGTGGGATCGCCATACCGGCGGCGGCTTCGACGGCCTGCACGCTGACGGCGTGAACCAGAACCAAGGTGCCGAGTCGACCCTTGCCGTGCTGTCGACGCTGCAGCACGCGCGACGGCTGTCCGCCGTGCTGCAATGACGTCGACCTTGGGTGACGTTGTCACGCGCAGTCCATTTCGCCTCCCGGCTGACCCGGCGCGAGTGGTCACGCAGTTCTTCGTGCCCGGTCAGGAGGGTTTCGAATACCAGGAGTCCCGTGCGGGTCTGGTGCTGACGCGCATCCTGGGTCTGACCGAGACTGATGTGCTCTCGGCACTGGACGACGTCATGACCCGGTTCGACGGGCGCCACCGCGATCTTGTCGGGACGTTTCGCAAGCATGCCGGCGAACTCGTCGATCGACTCGAACCTGAAGCCGAGATCTCCGGCGAGCGAATGCTGTTGCTGGGAGCGGTATTCACCAGTGAGTACGCCATCGAAGGCGCGGCTCTGTGCAACCCCAGCATCGTGGTCCACCACGATCAGACGGGAATCCCGGCGGGCAGCAAGCGATTCGTGATGAGCGTCCGTGCCATCGGGGAGGGCCACCGCTCCTCGATCGGATTCCGCACCGGTGTCATCGACTCAACAGGCCTCCCCAGTGTCGATGACGTCGCCCCGACGGCTGCGATCGGTACAACCGCCCCCGGACTGCTCGATGCCGAGGTATTCCACGTCGAACTCGCGCGCCGCGGCGACGCCGGCGAGGCGGCTGCCTACGTCCTCGACGCGCTGGGCGATCGCTTCACCCAATCCGACCTTGCCCAGCAACTCGCCACGCTCCAGACCCACCTGAGCACCCGTGAACGTGCGCACGAGACGATCGCTGAGATCCAGGCCATCGCCGAGCGGTCCTACAGTATCGAATTTCCCAGCCGGACAGCACTTTCAGAGCGCGTGCTGTTCCCAGCGATGCACGCGGAGGCAGTCGGCATGGAGGACGCCCGCTTCGTGCACTTCCGCGACGACGACGGCTCCGTCACGTTCTACGCCACCTATACCGCGTACAGCGGGTCGCGAATCAGCCAGCAGTTGCTCGAGACGCGGGATTTCCAGTCGTTCGTCTCCAGGCCGATGGTCGGACTCGCCGCGGCGAACAAAGGTCTGGCGTTGTTTCCCCGGCGGATCGGTGGACGCTTCGCGGCCCTGTCACGATCGGACCGCGAATCGAACACGATCGCGTTCTCAGATCGTCCGTTCGTGTGGACGAGTGCGGTTCCCTGCCAGCGACCGGCGCAGGCGTGGGAGGTGCTGCAGCTGGGGAACTGTGGACCGCCCATCGAGACCGATGCCGGATGGCTGGTGCTCACCCACGGTGTCGGGCCGATGCGCACCTACCGCATCGGAGCGATCCTGCTCGACATCGATGATCCGACGATAGTCATCGGCAGGCTGCGGGAACCCCTGCTTAGCCCCGCCGCCGACGAACAGAACGGCTACGTCCCCAACGTCGTCTACTCCTGCGGCGCGATGATCCACGCCGAAACACTGTTGCTGCCCTACGGGATCGGGGACGCGGCCATCGGTTTCGCGACGGTGCCGCTGGCCGAACTGCTCAGCTCTCTGCAATCCTGACGCCCCGGCTAGCCCTGGGGCGCATCCGGATGCTGCTCGGTGTGAAATGGGTTGAAGCGACGGCTCAGCAGGATCCAGTAGTTGAAGGCGTTGTCCCGGTGGTAGGTCAACTGCTCCAGGACGGCTTGCGCCAGCGCCAGACCGCGGCCGCCCTCGGCGGTCTCGTCGGGCATGACCCTCGACGATAGGTCGATATGGTCGGGCAGTTCGTCACCGTCGTCGGTGAAACAGATCTGCACCTGTCCCTCTTCCGACAGTGTCAGTCGCATCTGGATATTGACCGGCCGGTGCAGGCCGCCGCCGTGTTCGATGATGTTGCCGACCACCTCGGCCACTGCGATGGCCAACTGCACACGTACGGCCTGGGGAACTTCGGGGTGCGTCAACCACGCCTGCTCCAAGTCATGATTGATCGACTCGAAGTTGGCGGCCGCAGCCTCGGAGATGTCCTCCACCCGTCCCATTTTTGCGCCGTCCGGCGTCCGGGGGGGATTAATCGCCCGATTCAACAGAATTCACGCACATTAGAGTGTTTCTGATCGGCCGCACCGAACGCCGTCAGAAGAGTTGGGCGAATCCATGACCGAAGCCGCATCAGACGCGCCGGCACTCGAGGCACGCGTCGGCCACTACTACCAGATGGACGGCACCTACCTCGTCGGCCGCGAGAAGGTGCGTGAATACGCCCGCGCGGTCCAGGACTACCACCCCGCGCACTGGGATGTCGATGCCGCGGCCAAGCTGGGCTATTCGGGACTGGTGGCGCCGCTGACGTTCACCTCGACGCCGGGCATGTCCTGTAACCGGAAGATGTTCGAGTCGGTCGTCGTCGGTTACGACACCTACCTGCAGACCGAGGAGGTGTTCGAACAGCACCGACCGATCGTCGCCGGCGATGAACTGCACATCGACGTCGAACTCACCTCGGTGCGCCGGACGGCCGGCAGGGACTTCATCACCGTCACCAACACCTTCACCGACGCCGCCGGCGAGCGGGTGCACACCCTGCACACCACCGTCGTCGGAGTGACCTCCGAGGACATCAACCCGGAAGTCAAGGTGGCCGTGCAGAAGGCGATGATGCACGACGTCGACATCATGGGGGTCGGTGAGGGATCGTACGAGAAGACGGTGCGCCCCGACGGCGAGTTCCGGCTCGCCGAGGACGCGGCCCGGACTCCCGGGACACTGTCGTTCGACGCCCTGAAGGTCGGCGACGCACTGCCCGTGCACCACACCCGGCTGTCCCGCGGCGACCTGGTGAACTACGCCGGGGTCGCCGGCGATGCCAACCCGATCCACTGGGATGAGGCCATCGCCAAACTGGCCGGGCTGCCCGATGTGATCGCGCACGGGATGCTCACCATGGGCCTGGGCGCCGGCTTCGTCTCGGACTGGTCGGGAGACCCCGGCGCGGTCACCCGCTACGCGGTGCGACTCTCCCAGCCCGCCGTCGTCTCGGCCGCCGAAGGTGCCGACATCGAGTTCAGCGGCAAGATCAAATCGCTTGACCCCGAGACCCGTACGGGCGTGGTTCTGGTCGCCGCGAAGGCCGACGGCCGGAAGATCTTCGGCCT
This sequence comes from uncultured Actinomycetes bacterium, assembly GCA_903862565.1. Lineage (GTDB taxonomy): Bacteria > Actinomycetota > Actinomycetes > Mycobacteriales > Mycobacteriaceae > Mycobacterium. The sequence goes on from CAIOYU010000034.1 coordinate 10,722, forward strand.
GGCGACGCTGGACGTCCGCTTCCGCTGAGGCGATCCGGCCGCCCGAAGAGCTTCCAGGCGTTCGGTCTCACAGCCAGACACGGGGCGATACCGTAAATTTCAACATGTTGAGGTCGTCAGCTCGTTGAGATCGTCGACGTCGCTTCCACCGTTCGTGAACGAGTTCCGTTGCCAAGCTGGGCCCCACGATGAGCACCATCACCCTTCCCGTCGCGCTGGTCTTCCTGTTCGTCGTGTTCGCGGTGGCAGTCGGCCTCGGTCTGCTGGTTCATCGGATCGAAGTCCGAAGACCTCACCGGGTCGGAGAACTCGCATGCGTGGCGGGGACGGGCACTTGAGGACGCCAACAGCGTCGAACCGAAGACCACCGTGCAGGAGAACAGTCTGGGCAACCTGCAGTCCGAACTGGTCAATGCATCCA
>CAIOYU010000035.1 GCA_903862565.1 uncultured Actinomycetes bacterium
CCCTCGAGCATGCCCATGAACATGTCGTAACCCTCGCGCTGGTACTCGACCAACGGGTCACGCTGGGCCATGGCACGCAGGCCGATGCCCTCCTTGAGGTAGTCCATCTCGTAGAGGTGCTCACGCCACTTACGGTCCAGCACGTTGAGCAGCACATTGCGCTCGAGTTGACGCATGGCACCGGGACCGGCGATGGCCTCGATGTCGGCTTCCCGCTTGGCGTACGCCTTCTCGGCATCGGCGATGAGCGCTTCGAGCAACTCGTCGCGGGTCAGGTCACCGGCCTCGCCCACGGCCTCGGAGTTGATCAGGTCGTGGTGGTCGATACCCACGGGGTACAGGGTGCGCAACGCACCCCACAACTGCTCGAGATCCCAGTCCTCGGCGTAGCCCTCGGCGGTCGCACCATCGACATAGGCCGTGATGACGTCCACCAGCATCTGGTGGGCCTGGCCCTCCAGGTCCTCGCCCTCCAGGATGCGGCGGCGCTCGTCATAGATGACCATGCGCTGCTGATTCATCACCTCGTCGTACTTGAGGACGTTCTTGCGGATCTCGAAGTTCTGCTGCTCGACCTGGGTCTGCGCGCTCTTGATCGCGCGGGTGACCATCTTGGCCTCGATCGGCACGTCATCGGGCAGGTTCAGCCGCGTCAGCAGCGACTCCAGCGCGGCGCCGTTGAACCGCCGCATCAGCTCGTCGCCCAGCGACAGGTAGAACCGGGACTCACCCGGGTCACCCTGACGGCCCGAGCGGCCGCGGAGCTGGTTGTCGATTCGACGCGACTCGTGGCGCTCGGTACCCAACACGTAGAGGCCACCCGCCGCGCACACCTCTTCGGCTTCGGCGGACACTTCGCCCTTGACCTTCGGAAGCTCTTCGTGCCAGGCCTCTTCGTACTCATCCGGGGTCTCCACCGGGTCGAGGCCACGTTCACGAAGTCGGCGGTCGACGAGGAAGTCGACGTTTCCGCCGAGCACGATGTCGGTACCGCGGCCGGCCATGTTGGTGGCCACCGTGACGGCGCTGAGCCGGCCGGCCTCGGCGACGATGCCGGCTTCCTGCTCGTGGTACTTGGCGTTGAGCACGTTGTGCGGAATCTTGCGCTTCTGCAGCATCCGGGACAGGTACTCCGAGCGCTCGACGCTCGTGGTGCCGATCAGCACCGGCTGGCCCTTTTCGTAACGCTCGCCGATGTCGTCGGCGACCGCGATGAACTTGGCTTCCTCGGTCTTGTAGATGAGGTCGGTCTGGTCGGTCCGGGCCGGGTGCCGGTTGGTGGGGATCTGCACCACGCCGAGCTTGTAGATCTCGTGAAGTTCCGCTGCCTCGGTCTCGGCGGTACCGGTCATGCCGGCGAGCTTGTCGTAGAGCCGGAAATAGTTCTGCAGGGTGATGGTGGCCAGAGTCTGGTTCTCGGCCTTGATCTCCACCTGTTCCTTGGCCTCGATGGCCTGGTGCATGCCCTCGTTGTAGCGGCGGCCCACCAGAACGCGGCCGGTGAACTCGTCGACGATGAGCACATCGCCGTCGCGGACGATGTAGTCCTTGTCGCGGGCGAACAGCTCCTTGGCCTTCAGCGAGTTGTTGAGGTAGCTGACCAGCGGGGAGTTGGCGGCCTCGTAGAGGTTCTCGATGCCGAGCTGGTCCTCCACGAACTCGACACCGAGTTCGTGGACGCCGACGGTGCGCTTGCGGATGTCGACTTCGTAGTGGACGTCCTTCTCCATCATGGGGGCCAGCCGAGCGAACTCGGTGTACCAGTGCGAGGCGCCGTCGGCCGGGCCGGAGATGATCAGCGGCGTACGGGCCTCGTCGATGAGGATCGAGTCGACCTCGTCGACGATGGCGTAGTTGTGGCCCCGCTGGACGAGTTCGTCGAGCGAGTGCGCCATGTTGTCACGCAGGTAGTCGAAGCCGAACTCGTTGTTGGTGCCGTAGGTGATGTCGGCGGCATAGGCGGCGCGGCGCTCATCGGGGTTGAGGCCGGACAGGATCACCCCGACTTCCAGGCCCAGGAAGCGGTGCACACGGCCCATCCACTCGCTGTCACGTTTGGCCAGGTAGTCGTTGACCGTGACGACGTGGACGCCGTTGCCGCCCAGCGCGTTGAGGTAGGCGGGCAACACGCAGGTCAGGGTCTTGCCCTCACCGGTCTTCATCTCGGCGACGTTGCCGAAGTGCAGGGCGGCCCCGCCCATGATCTGGACTTCGAAGTGTTTCTGCGACAGCACCCGCCACGCGGCTTCCCGGGCTACCGCGAACGCCTCAGGGAGGATGTCGTCGAGCTTGGCGCCGTCGGCGATCCGGGCCCGGAACTCGTCGGTCTTCGCCCGCAATTCGGCGTCGCTCAGCGCCTCCATGTCGTCGGACAAGGAGTCGACGTAGTCAGCCACCCCTTTGAGGCGCTTGACCATGCGGCCTTCGCCGATGCGCAGCAACTTACCCAGCACAGTGCTTCCCCTGCGGATTGGAGGTTTGAGTTGCCCCCATCCTAGGCGACGCGGAGGTCTGTCCCGGTGATGCCAGCCGGATCAGGACAGCCGGATCAATCCGTAGTCATAGGCGTGGCGG
>CAIOYU010000036.1 GCA_903862565.1 uncultured Actinomycetes bacterium
AGATGCCAGTTGTGCACGCCGAGGATTCCACCGGCCCACCCGGTGGATCCACAGGCACTGGCAATCCGCCGGACCGCTTCGAAGAACAGCGTCGGGTCGCACTGGAGCCCGCCCCACTGTTCGGGTTGGAGCATCTTGAAGAAGCCGGCGTCGTCCAGATCGGCGACGTTGGCCTCGGGGAGACGGCGCAGATCCTCGGTCTCCTGAGCGCGCTCGCGCAGTCGAGGAAGGAGTTCGTCGATGGCGGACAGGACCGACTGCGCGTCACGTTGCTGAAGGGACGTCACTGCAATGCCTCCCGGGGATGCGTTACTTCAGCCCAAGGCTAGAACACGTTACGATTCGTGTCGAGAAACGCGACTTCGTGCCTGCTAGTTCGCCGCATTTGCTTTTCTAGAACCTGTTCTAATCCCGAAAGGATTCGACCCGTCGTGACGCCCGCCGAACAGCCGGCCTCCGTTACCGTCCGCCTCGACGGCCAGACCCATACCGTGTCATGGGCCCGTGGCGAGAAACTGCTCGACGTCCTTCTGGCGGCGGGGATCGAGGCGCCGTACTCCTGCCGGGAGGGCCACTGCGGCGCCTGCACGGTGACCTGCCTGAGCGGTGAGGTGCAGATGGAGACCAACGACGTGCTCGAACCCGACGATCTCGCCGACGGGTTCATCCTGGCCTGCCAGTCGCGCCCGGTGTCGGACTCGGTCGAGGTCAGCTACGACGTCTAGCCCGGCCGTCAAGCCCGGCCGGGCTAGCCGACCTGACCGCAGATGTCGGACCCGATCACCCGACGGGCGAGTTGGCGGGCTTGTTCGTTGTTCATCAGGAGCCAGGCAAGTTCCCGTGCCTGGTCGTCGCTGACCAACAGCTTGGCCAGTCGACGGGCTTGGTCGCTTCGAAATTCCACGTCTCACGATTACCCACCGACCGACCGCCGAAAACCCTTTCGCTACCAGAGACTCTAAGTCTCAGGTGGTTCCCAGTCGCCTGGCGCCCGCTGACCAGACAACGACCAACGGCCAACGGCCAACGGCCAACGGGTCAGCGCGGCAGCCCCAGCAGGCGCTCCCCTGCCATGGTCAGCAGGATCTGTTCGGTTCCGCCGGCGATGGACAGGCAGCGGGTGTTCAGGAAGCCGTGAACGGCGGAGTCGACGACGGCACCCGCACCCGGCGACATATCCATGCGGAACTCCTCGAGGGCCTGTCGATAGCGCACACCGATCAGCTTGCGGGCACTGGCTTCGGCGCTGGTATCCCGGCCTTCGACCGCCAGTTGCGCGATGCGCTGATCCAGCAGCGAACCGACCTGTGCGGCCAGCAGCAACTCGCCCAACCGGTCGACCTCCGCCGGGTCGAGCGGGCGCTGAGTGAGGGACGCCAGCACCTCTTCCATCGAATTGCCCAGAGCAGTGCCGTGCGCCATGGCGACGCGCTCGTTCGCCAGTGTGTTGCGGGCCAACCGCCAGCCGTCGTTGACGGCGCCCACCACCAGCGCGTCGGGAACGAAGACGTCGTCGAGGAAGACCTCGTTGAACAGTTCGTCGCCGGTGATCTCGCGGAGCGGACGGATCAGGATGCCGGGTGAGCGCATGTCCACCAGGAAGTAGGTGATTCCTTTGTGTTTCGCCACGTCGGCATCGGTTCTGGCCAGGCAGATTCCCCAGTCGGCCTGCTGAGCCGCCGAGGTCCACACCTTCTGCCCGGTGAGCTGCCAGCCGCCGTCGGCGCGGACGGCCCTGGTCCGTAACGAGGCGAGATCCGATCCGGCTTCGGGTTCGCTGAACAGTTGACACCACCTGAGGTCGCCGCGCAGGGTCGGCGGTACGAAGCGCTCGGTCTGCTCGGGAGTGCCGAACTCAAGGATCGTCGGCACCGCCCACCAGCCGATGACGAGGTCGGGGCGGTGCACGCCGGCCGACTCCAATTCCTGGTCGATGAGCAGTTGCTCGGCCGGAGAGGCCTTCCGGCCGTAGGGCTTCGGCCAGTGCGGGGCCAGCAGGCCCGACTCGGCGAGTGCAGCCTGACGCTCTTGGGCCGGAAGACCCGCGACAGCGGCTGCGCACGAGGCGATCTCGGGCCGCAGGTGCGCCACGGATTCCAAGTCGATACCGAGTTCGCGACGCAGTCCGTTGACCGTGAGAGCCGCGGCGTGGCGCAGCCAGTCGCTGCGGCTGCCGAGGAATTGAGCGATCCCGTATGCGCGGCGCAGGTACAAATGTGCGTCGTGCTCCCAGGTGATGCCGATGCCGCCCAGCACCTGAATGCAGTCCTTGGCATTGGATTTGGCGGCGTCGATACCGACGGCGGCGGCGACCGCGGCGGCAAGCGCCAACTGGGCATCGTCGGGAGCGGGGTCGTCGGACGCCGCAGCCGCGGCGTCTCCGGCGGCGGCCGCGATCTGTTGGTACCGGAGCAGCATCTCCGCGCACAGGTGTTTGACGGCCTGAAAGCTCCCGATGGGCTTGCCGAACTGCTCCCGGACTTTCGCGTACTGCACGGCCGCATCCAGCGCCCAGCGGGTGACACCGGCGGCCTCGGCGGCCAGCACCGTCGCCGCAAGGTTCCGGAAGCGCCGACGCGACACCGGCAGTGGCACCGCAGGTACCGAGTCCAACGTCACCCGGGCCAGGGAACGGGAGAAATCCGTCGCCGGCAACGGCTCGACCCGCACCCCGTCCGAGGTGGCATCGACGAGCATCACCCGGTCACCCACCGGCAGCAGCAGCACACCGTCGGCCTCGGCGCCCAGCACGTAGTCGGCGGACCCGGACACCCGGCCGGACTCCTCGGACAACTCCGCATCCAGAACCGCGCCTGCCGTCCGTCGACCGGCTGAGAATTCCTGCAGCAGAACGGGATCACTGACCAGAAGGGTGGCCAACGCGGTGGTCGCAACCGGTCCCGGCACCAGTGCGCACGCGGCCTCCTCGACCATCGCGCACAGGTCGGCCACCGAACCTCCCGCGCCGCCCGCGTCTTCGCTCACCGCGACGTCGAACAGGCCCAACCCGGCCACCCCGGCGTATACCTGCCGCCAGGCGTCGGACCGCCCGTCGTCGAGAGCACGGACGGCGGCGGGCACATCCGCGTTCGCCGCCCAGTCGCGCACCAGCGCCCGGGCGGCGGACTGGTGGCCGGTCGTGGTGGCAGACACCCGTCGTCGTCTCCTTAAGGTTCGATCCGGTGGCTTATTAGAACGTGTTCTAATAGTGCCAGCGAGTAGGCGTCAAGTCGAAGGTTCAAGCCTCGAAGGGAGCCGTGCCATGTCGTCGCCGGCGCAGAAGCCCCCCATGCCGTCGCCGGCAGAAAAGCCCCCCGCCTCACAGCCGCGCGAGGTCACCGCGGTCTCGGTGCTCACCGACTCCGAACTCGGCTCGGAAGCCCAGCGCGAGCGCCGCAAGCGCATCCTCGATGCGACCATGGCGATCGCTTCCAAAGGCGGTTACGAGGCAGTCCAGATGCGGGCAGTGGCCGATCGCGCCGATGTCGCGGTGGGCACGCTGTACCGCTACTTCCCCTCGAAAGTCCACCTCCTGGTCTCGGCACTGGGGCGGGAGTTCGAGCGCATCGACGGCAAGACCGACCGCCAGGCGGTGACCGGCGGAACGCCCTACCAGCGGCTCAGTTCCATGGTGAGCAAGCTCAACCGCGCGATGCAACGCAATCCGCTGCTGACCGAGGCGATGACACGTGCCTACGTGTTCGCCGACGCCTCAGCCGCCGGCGAAGTCGACCACGTCGAGAAGATCATCGACGGGATGTTCGCCCGCGCGATGAGCGACGGCGATCCCACCGAGGATCAATTTCACATCGCGCGGGTGATCTCCGATGTCTGGCTGTCCAACCTGCTGGCGTGGCTGACCAGACGGGCCTCGGCGAACGACGTCAGCAAGCGCCTCGACCTGGCGGTTCGACTGCTCCTCGGCGAGGACGACAGCACGTCCTGACGCATTCGTATCCACTAGGATTAATGGAAACGCTTTTCATTTACGATTGGGGCCAGGGCGTGCGGAGAAGGGTTGTGGGCGGGGTAGGCGCACTCAGTTGCGCGGCGGTGCTGCTGCTGACCGCCTGTTCGCGCGAGCATCCAACGGGCTATTCGGGCCTGGCCCTGCTGGTCGCCGTCACCATGGTGGTGATCACCGTTCTGGCGGTGACCTACCGGCCACTGCTCTTCGCCACCGCCGACCCGGAGGTGGCCGCGGCCCGCGGCGCACCTGTCACGATCTCGTCCGTCAACTACCCGGTGTGCTGGGCGATAGGCCGCCGCCACCATGATCCCGCGGCGGCGTGATGTCGCCGTCTCATCGCAAGCCTGTGCCGTCGGTCGACCTCAATGCCGACCTCGCCGAGGGATTCGGCGTCTGGGAACTCGGGGATGACGACGCCATGCTCGACATCGTCACCAGCGCCAACCTTGCGTGCGGGTTCCACGCCGGCAATCCCGTCGGGCTGGCCCGCACCTGCCGGGCGGCCGCCGAGCGCGGCGTACGCATCGGCGCCCAGGTCGGATACTTCGACCTCGCCGGGTTCGGCCGCCGCCGGATCGAAGTGGCCCCGGCCGAACTGACCGCCGACGTGATCTACCAGATCGGGGCGCTGCAGGCGCTGGCCCGGGCCGCCGGATCGGCATTGGCTTACATCAAACCCCATGGGGCGCTGTACAACACGATCGTTGACGATCGAGAGCAGGCCCGCGCAGTCGCCCATGCCGTGCACGCCGTCGATCCGGGCCTGCCGGTACTCGGACTGGCGGGCTCGGTGTTCTTCGAAGAGGCCGACCAACTCGGCCTTCGAACGGTGGCCGAGGCTTTCGCCGACCGCGCCTACCAGCCCGACGGCCGGCTGGTTGCGCGACGGGACCCCGGCGCCGTTCTGCACGACCCCGATCTGATCGCAGAACGCGTCGCAACGATGGTCCGCTCCGGACAGGTCACCGCCGTCGACGGTTCGGTGATCGACATCGAGGTGGAATCGGTATGCGTCCATGGCGATTCCCCGGGGGCGGTGGCCATCGCCACCGCGGTGCGCGAGCGACTGCTGGCGGCCGGCGTGGAACTGGGGGCATTCACCTGATGCGGATGAAATTCGGGCGACCGGACCTCGACCGCTACGCAGACAGGTTCGACCTGCCTGCCGCCGGCGCTCATTCCACGGTGTCGATCACCTGGATGGGAGTGTCGACCCTGCTCGTCGATGACGGCTCCAGCGCACTACTCACCGACGGGTTCTTCAGCAGGCCAAGCCTTCTCGACGTCGCGACCCGCAAGATCAGTCCGTCGGTCACGCGGATCGACGAGGCACTGAACCGTGCCGGGATCACCCGACTGGACGCCGTGCTGCCCGTGCACACCCACTACGACCACGCACTGGACAGCGCGGTGGTCGCCGGACGTACCGGTGCAACCCTGGTGGGCGGTGAGTCCGCGGCGAATATCGCTCGTGGCCAGGGCCTTCCGGAAGACCGAATCGTCGTGGCCGAGCCGGGAGCAGACCTCACCCTCGGGTCGTTCGACGTCAGACTCATCGAATCCGAGCACTGTCCCCCGGACCGCTTTTCTGGCACGATCACCGAACCGGTGGTGTCCCCGGCGAAGGCCTCGGCCTACCGTTGCGGCGAGGCGTGGTCCACGTGGATCCAGCACCGGCCCAGCGGGCGGCGGCTGCTGATCCAGGGCAGCGCCGGCTACGCGGCGGGGGCGTTGGCCGGGGTTGCGGCCGAGGTCGCCTACCTGGGGGTCGGCCAGTTGGGCGCGCGGACAATCGAATACATCGAGCAGTACTGGACCGAGACCGTCCGGACGGTCGGTGCGCGCCAGGTGGTACTGATCCACTGGGACGACTTCTTCCGGCCTCTCACCGAACCCCTGCGGGCGTTGCCCTTCGCCGCCGACGATCTCGACGTCACGATGGGCGTCTTCGCCGCACTCGCCGAACAGGACGGCGTGGCACTGCGTTTTCCGACCCTGTGGAAACGCGCCGACCCCTGGGCCTGAGCGATCGCCTCCGCCGAGTGTGAAGACACTGCGGTGAAGGTGCCGATCCACCGCAGCAGATTCACTCTCGACGAAGCTGCCCCACGGGGGCCCGCGAGTCTGACGTCAGCGTCTGCGCTGGCGGGCGATCTCGGCCAGCACGACACCAGCCGCGACGGAGGCGTTGAGGGACTCCGTCGGCCCACCCATCGGGATCGACACCACCGCGTCGCAGTTCTGCCGCACCAGTCGGGACAGGCCCTTGCCCTCGGAACCGACCACCACGACCAACGGCCCGGTGCCGTCGAACTCGTCGATGGTGGTGTCGCCGTTGGCATCGAGTCCGACGATCTGGACGCCGGATTCGGCCCAGTCCTTCAACGTCCGGGTGAGGTTAGTGGCCCGCGCGATCGGAACCCGGGCCGCCGCGCCTGCACTGGTACGCCAGGCCACCGCGGTCACCGACGCCGAGCGCCGCTGCGGGATCAGCACACCGTGGCCGGCGAACGCGGCCACCGAGCGGACGATCGCACCCAGGTTGCGCGGATCGGAGATGTTGTCGAGAGCCACCAGCAAGGCTGGCTTGACGTCGGAGGTCGCCGCGGCGATCAGATCGTCGGGATGCGCGTAGGAGTACGGCGGCACCTGCAGGGCGATGCCCTGATGCATACCGTTGGAGCTCATCCGATCAAGATCGTGCTTGGGCACTTCCAGAATGGCGATGCCGCGGTCCGCGGCGCGCGTCACCGATTCGGTCATTCGCTCGTCGGCCTCGGCCCCCAGCACCACGTAGAGCGCGGTCGCCGGGGCATTGGCCCGCAGGCACTCCAGAACCGCGTTGCGGCCCAGGACGATCTCGGTCTCGTCGGCGGGTTTACCCGCCTTGCCGGAAGCTTTGCGCGCCTTTGCGGCGGCCTTTCTGGCTGCCGGATGCCCGGGCCGCTGATGGGCGGGCGGGGTGGCACCGCGGCCTTCCAGCCCGCGGCGGCGCACTCCTCCGGAGCCGACCGTCGGACCCTTCTTAGTCCCCTCCTTGCGAATAGCGCCGCGGCGCTGCGAGTTTCCAGCCATTTAGGTGAGGCCCTTCCCAAGAAGCGACCATTGCGGGCCGTCGGCGGTGTCGGTGACCTCGATGCCGGCCACTTTGAGACGATCCCGGATCTCGTCCGCCTGCGCCCAGTCGCGGTTGCGGCGGGCATCGGCGCGACGTTGCAGTTCCGCGCCTGCCAATACGTCGACGGCAGCCAGGGCCGCCGCCGTCTCGTCACGGGTCTCCCAGCGTTCGTCGAGCGGGTCGCAGCCGAGAATCGCCGTCATCGAGCGGATCTCGCCGGCGCGGGCCAGAGCAGTGTCATGGTCGCCGGCTTCCAACGCCCGGTTACCCTCGGCGCGGGTGGCGTGCACCTCGGCCAGTGCGGCGGGCACGGCCAGGTCGTCGTCGAGTGCCGCACCGAACTTCGCCGTCCACGTCGTGGGCATCACCACACCCACCCGGGTACGCACCCGGTGCAGGAACTCCTCGATACCGGTGTAGGCCTTCGCGGCGTCCTGGAGCGCGGTCTCGGTGAACTCCAGCATCGACCGGTAGTGCGCACTGCCCAGGTAGTAGCGCAACTCGGCGGGACGAACCCGCTGCAGCACAGCAGGAATCGCGAGCACGTTACCCAGCGACTTGCTCATCTTCTCCCCGCCCATGGTGACCCAGCCGTTGTGCAGCCAGAATCGGGCGAAGCCGTCACCCGCGGCCTGCGCCTGGGCGATCTCGTTCTCGTGGTGCGGGAAAACCAGGTCCATTCCGCCGCAATGGATGTCGAACTCGGCGCCGAGGTACTCGTGGGCCATCGCCACACACTCGGAGTGCCACCCTGGGCGACCGCGACCCCACGGTGTCGGCCAGGACGGCTCTCCTGGCTTGGCGGCCTTCCACAGCGTGAAGTCACGCTGGTCGCGTTTGCCGGTGCCGGCACCCTCACCCTGGTGGACGTCATCGATCCGGTGGCCGGAAAGCCGGCCGTAGTCGGGGAAGCTCAGTACGTCGAAGTAGACGTCCCCGGCGCCCTCCTCCCGCACAGAGGGGTAGGCGTGTCCTCTCGCGATGAGCCGCTCGATGAGTTCGACGATCTGGGTGATGTGACCGGTGGCCCTTGGCTCGACTGACGGCGGCAGCACGCCCAACGCGTCGTAGGCCGCCGAGAATTCCCGTTCGTGGGTCGCGGCCCACTCCCACCACGGTCGCCCCGCCTCGGCTGCCTTGATGAGGATCTTGTCGTCGATGTCGGTGACGTTGCGGATGAAGGCCACATCCAGGCCCTTGGCCGTCAGCCAGCGGCGCAGGACGTCGAATGCGACTCCGCTTCGGATGTGGCCGATGTGGGGCACGCTCTGCACCGTCGCGCCACACAGGTAGATGGACACGTGACCCGGCCGCAACGGCGCGAAGTCGCGGACACCACCGCTGTAGGTGTCGTGCAAGCGCAGGCCGGTCACGACGAGGCAGCTTACCGGGAATCGTCGACGACCAGAGCGGTGGCGACTGCCGCCATCCCCTCGCCGCGTCCGGTCAACCCCAGGCCGTCGGTCGTCGTCGCCGACACCGACACCGGTGCGCCCAGGATCTCCGAGAGCACTCGCTGGGCCTCATCGCGACGGGGACCGATTTTCGGACGGTTGGCGATCACCTGCACCGCGGCATTGCCGGCAGTGAAGCCGTTGGCAGCCAGGAGTTCCCGCACGTGGCTGAGCATCCGCGCTCCGGTGGCGCCGCGCCACTGCGGCTGGTCCACGCCGAAGACCGAACCCAGATCGCCCAGACCCGCCGCCGAGAGCAGCGCGTCACACAGCGCATGCACGGCGACATCGCCATCGGAGTGGCCCGAACATCCGTCGGCGCCGTCGAACAATAAACCCAGCAGCCAACACGGCCGGCCGGGTTCGATCGGGTGAACATCGGTGCCCAGCCCGACCCGGGGGAGGTTCACCGCGCCAGCACCGCCTCGGCCAACCGCAGATCAAGCGGGGTGGTGATCTTGAAGGCCAGCGGATCACCGGCCACGGTGTGCACCGGGGTGCCGATGTTCTCCACGAGCGAGGCGTCGTCAGTCACTGCTGCGGTTCCCGCCCGCTCGTAAGCCCTTCGCAGCAGGGCGGTTTCGAAGCCCTGCGGAGTCTGGACCGCGCGCAGGCCAGCTCGCTCAGGCGTGCCGAGCACCACGCCGTTGGCATCGACGGCCTTGATGGTGTCGATGACCGGCAGTACCGGGATGACGGCCCGCATCCCCTGGCGTAAGGCTGTGACGACACGTCGAATCTGGTCGGCGGGCGTCAACGGCCGCGCGGCGTCGTGGATCACCACGAACTCGCAATCGCCGGCGGCATCGAGCGCGCGACGCACACTGTCAGACCGTTCGGCACCGCCCTCGACCACGATGGCGCGGCCGCTGAGCAGCTCGGCTGTCTGGTCCACTCGCTCGGCAGGGGCCGCGACCACGACCCGTCCGATCACCCCGGAGGCGAGCAGACCATCGACCGCGCGCTCAAGCATGGTGCGGGAGCCCAGCGAGACAAAGGCCTTCGGGATCCCCGCGCCGAGGCGTTCCCCGCTGCCGGCCGCCGGGACGACCGCGACCGTATCGAATTCAGACACCGCGCTCAGGACGCGGCGGCCAGGACCTCGTCGAGGATGATTGATGCCTTGGCGTCGTCGGTGTTCTCCGCCAGCGCCAACTCGCCCACGAGGATCTGCCGGGCCTTGGCCAGCATCCGCTTCTCACCGGCTGAGAGTCCGCGTTCCTGATCGCGGCGCCACAAATCACGCACAACCTCGGCGACCTTGTTCACGTCACCGGAGGCCAGCTTCTCGAGATTGGCCTTATAGCGGCGAGACCAGTTTGTGGGCTCCTCGGTGTGCGGGGCACGCAGGACCTGGAAGACCTTGTCCAGACCCTCTTGACCGACCACGTCACGCACGCCGACGTACTCCGCGTTATCCGCAGGCACTCGAACTGTCAAATCACCCTGGGCGACCTTCAGGACGAGGTATTCCCTTTGTTCGCCCTTGATGGTTCGGGTTTCGATCGCTTCGATCAACGCAGCACCGTGATGTGGATAGACAACGGTGTCTCCGACCTTGAAAATCATCAGATTCGAGCCCCTTTCACTGCCCAATGCTAGCACGGCAAGCGACCTCGCGTAGATCAACGGTGCAGGTCAGGGGCATCGCGGGTGAACAGTGGGGGTTGACAGCGCGTCATTTCCATGCAGCGCAGACAATTCCGGCGCTTTCCCCGCGGCCTCTCATGCGGTCACGGAATACCGATCGGGACCGTTGGCTACCGAACAGCGCGGCTACCTACTACTGTGCATAGTTGAATCGCGGCGGCTTATCGTGCCGACCGCAAGGCCGATCATGGAGGCTGCTGTGAACCGTTTGACCAACCGCCTCGCCGCCGCATCCGCAGGCCTGGCCGCCTGCGGACTGCTGCTCACCGGTTGCGGATCGGGACAGATCTCACAGATGACTGACCAGCACGCAGCTGTCAACGGGAACGCGGCCAACGTGAAGTCCATCGATCTGCGCAACATCCACCTGCAGGCCACCCAGTCCGGCGATTTCCTGCAGCCGGGCCGGATCCTGCCGTTGCTCTTCGTCGCCGCCAACAGCTCACCCGATACCAACGACAAACTGGTCGGGATCACCTCCGACGTCGGTACCGTGGCACTGACCGGTGACGGAAGCATTCCGGCCGGTGGCGCGCTGGTCGCCGGGCCGGGCGGTGGGCAGGAACAGCCGGCCGGTACCCCGGTGCCCCCGACGGCGGCAGTGACGCTGACCAAGCCGGTCACCAACGGGTTGTCCTACAACTTCACGTTCAACTTCGAGAAGGCGGGCAGCACCACGGTGGCTGTTCCGCTCGCCGCGGGCGAGGTCACCGGCTCCTAGAGCCCCATTCGCCGCTGCGCTGCGTCTCGGCGAACTCGCCGCGCACGCAGTGGTGCCGGCTCATCGCCGAGCCGTAACTGCCCGTGTCGACGAGAGCGATCCGGTCAGCCGGCGGG
>CAIOYU010000037.1 GCA_903862565.1 uncultured Actinomycetes bacterium
AGTGCAGCGTGACGGTTCTTCAGTGCCGGCGTCGCCGCGGCGAGGTTCTGGTTGTGCATGACGGTGGTCGTTCCCGCGCCGGCCGGGGAGACCAGTCCGGCACCCGAGGCCCGGGCCGCTTCGTCACCGACGGGCAGCGGGGCACCCAGGGTCCCGAATTCCACCACATCGTTGGCCTCGGGCATCGAGTCGCTGTCGGGGACCCGGAATCCAGCCGTGACGAACTCGGCGGACTGATCGGCCTTACGCATGAACCGCGCGAATTCGCTTGCGGCACTGACTTGTTCATCGCCGAGCCAATCGCCGGCCAGGAGCACGGTCGGGTAGTCCGCCACAGCCACCGGACCCGTGGGGAACCACTCGGCGACGGCGTCCTTGGCGTCGGCGAGTCCGGATGACCGCTGGAACAACTGCTGTTCGGTGAGCGTCACCGCATGCACCAGTGCCGCCGCCGGCTCGCCGGGAGCCAGCAGCGCGTCCCAGGCGGCATTGAGGGTGTTGTCGGCCAGCACCGGCTGAGCCGTCAGCAGGGGCGCGGCCGCACCGAGTTGCGGCGCGGCGGGAGCCTCGGCGGGGGCCGCGGCCATCGCCACGGCTTCGGCGACCAGCGACGCGGTATCGGCGGCACCGGCGGTCGGCAGCGCCAACCGCAGCGAGCCCCACCCGGGCAGATTCAGCGCGTCCAGCGCAGCGGGGTCGGTCTGGAGGCCGGGCAGCGCCGCCCAGCCCTGTTGCCCGAGGGCTTCTTTGAGCCGCGGCCGCATGGCCAGCACCACCGGGGAGGTGACCAGGGAACGGGCATCGCTGACCATCTGCTTGCCGGCCACGATTTCGAGACGCGCGGTGCCGATCGAACTGGCCGGGATCCACAGGGCCGGACGCTCGCCGAGGTCACCCGGCCAAGCGCCTGCCAGGCCACCGATGACGGTGTCCGAGTCGGCCTGGGCGACATCGACTTTCATGCACTTGTCACCGACCAGGTGACTCTCGTCGTTGAAGTCCTCGGCGAACCCCTTGACGGTCTCGGCGATCGACGGGTCGGCAACCACGGCGACGGCCGCAGATCCGCTGAGGCACTGTTGGGCAGCCTCGGTGGAGCGCCGGTCCAGCGCGTGTCCGAAGAACCTCCAGATGATCAGCCCGCCGACCAGCAGCACCACGGTGACCAGGGCGGCAACCACGCCGATGCTGACCCCGCGCCTGCCGGCGTCGGTACGGCGACGGCGGCCTTGCCAGTCACCCTGGGCCCGCGATATCCGACCCGACGGGGTGTCGCCGTCGTCGGGGGACTCACTGACCGGGTCCCCGGGAATGCTGTGCCTGCCCACGCGCTGATTCTCCCTAGTTCACAGACCGAGACTGGCCTTGAGCTCACGACGGCGCCGATGCAGGATCGGCTCGGTGTAGCCGCTGGGCTGTGTGGCGCCGGCCAGGATGAGTTCCTGCGCGGCTTGGAAAGCGATGCTGGCCTCGGGATCCGGCGCCATCGGCAGATAGGCCGGATCATCGGCGTTCTGGGCGTCGACGACCACGGCCATCCGCCGAAGGGCGGCTTTGACGTCGTCTTCGGTGACGACACCGTGCCGGAGCCAGTTCGCCAGCAGCTGGCTGGAGATCCGCAGCGTGGCGCGGTCCTCCATCAGTGCGACGTCGTGGATGTCGGGCACCTTCGAGCAGCCCACGCCGGCGTCGATCCAGCGCACCACGTAGCCCAGGATCGACTGGCAGTTGTTGTCCAGTTCCTCGCGGATCTCCTCGGCCGTCCACTGCTGGCCCCGCGGCGCCAGCGGAATGGTGAGCAGTTGGTCGATTGTGGCGCGGGTCTTGCCGGCCAGTTCCCGGTGCACGGCGTAGACGTCGACGTAGTGGTAATGCATGGCGTGCAGGGTGGCCGCCGTCGGGGAGGGCACCCAGGCGGTGGTGGCACCCGCGCGCGGCTGGGCGATCTTCTGCTCGACCATGCCGGCCATCAGGTCGGTCATCGCCCACATACCCTTGCCGATCTGGGCGCGGCCGGAGAATCCGCACGCCAGGCCCACGTCGACGTTCTGATCCTCGTATGCCAGGATCCAGGGCTGGGTCTTCATGGCGCCCTTGCGGATCATCGGGCCGGCTTCCATCGAGGTGTGGATCTCGTCGCCGGTGCGGTCCAGGAAGCCGGTGTTGATGAACACGACCCGGTCGGCGGCGGCCTCGACGCAGGCTTTCAAATTGAGCGTCGTACGACGCTCTTCGTCCATGATGCCGACCTTGAGGGTGCCGTGCGGCAGACCCAGCACGTCCTCGACGCGGCCGAACAACTCGCAGGTGAACTCGACCTCTTCGGGCCCGTGCATCTTGGGCTTGACGATGTAGATGGACCCGGTCCGGCTGTTCTGGCCGCCCAAGCCGTGCAGGGCGATGAGGCTGGTGAACAGCCCGTCCTGAATGCCTTCGGGGATCTCCTTACCGTCGGAATCGACGATGGCGTCGTTGGTCATCAGGTGACCGACGTTGCGCACGAACAGCAGGCTGCGCCCGGGCAGGGTGAGAGTCGACCCGGCCGGAGTCGATCCGTCGACGACCTTCGATCCGGCCGCGGTGTAGGAGCGGTCGCCGCTGAGCACCCGGGTGAAGGTCTTGCCCCCCTTGCTGACCTCTTCGGCAAGATCGCCCTTGTTCAGGCCCAGCCAGTTGCGGTAGCCCTGGACCTTGTCCTCGGCATCCACCGCGGCGACGGAGTCCTCGAAGTCCATGATCGTGGTGATCGCCGACTCCAGCACCACGTCCTTGATACCGGCGGGGTCGGTGGCCCCGATCGGGGAGGCGCGGTCGATGAGGATCTCGATGTGCAGGCCGTGGTTGACCAGCAGCACCGACGTCGGCGCATCGGAGGACCCGGTGTAGCCGGCCAACTGCGCGGGGTCGGCCAGTCCGACCGACCGGCCTTCGCCGAGATCGACCTGCAACTGGCCGTCGGCGATCCGCAATCCGGTTGCGTCGCAGTAGCTTTCGGCGACGAGCGGGACGACGTCGTCGAGGAACCGCCGCGAATAGGCGATCACCTTGTCGCCGCGCACGGTGTTGTAGCCGCTGCCCTTTTCGCAACCGTCGGCCTCGCTGATCACGTCGGTGCCGTACAGCGCGTCGTACAGCGACCCCCACCGAGCGTTGGCTGCGTTCAGCGCGAACCGGGCGTTGAGGATGGGAACCACCAGCTGCGGGCCGGCGGTCGTGGTGATCTCGGGGTCGACGCCGGAGGTGGTGATCGTGACGTCGGCCGGCACCGGCAGCAGATAGCCGATGTCGGTGAGGAACTGCTTGTAATCGGCAGGCTCGAAACCGTCGGCGAGGTGATCGCGGTGCCACTTGTCGATCTGGGCCTGCAGTTCGTCGCGGCGGGCCAGCAGCTCCTCGTTTCGGGGCGTCAGGTCGGCGA
Organism: uncultured Actinomycetes bacterium; assembly: GCA_903862565.1. Classification (GTDB taxonomy): domain Bacteria; phylum Actinomycetota; class Actinomycetes; order Mycobacteriales; family Mycobacteriaceae; genus Mycobacterium. The sequence continues at coordinate 3,419 of CAIOYU010000037.1, forward strand.
CGACCTTGTCCACGCCGGCCCAGAAGCTGTCGGGATCGATGCCGGTACCCGGCAGGGCCTCGTCGGTGATGAAGTCGTACAAGGTGCGGGCCACCCGCAGATTGCCGACGGAGACCCGGTCGTTCGTCCCGGATTTGGTCATGATTCCTCCCTGAAGGAAAGTCAGTTGATCCTATCCGCAGCCTGGGCGGGCGCTGAAACGGCGGCCGGGTCCCGCCACGCGTCCAGCAGAAGCTCGCATCGCCGGATCAGCGCGGCGCGTAACGGTGCGGCACGGCCGGCGATGCCGGCCTGTGCTCGGACGTACTCGGCGCGGCCGGCCGGGTCCTCGACGGCGATCGGATCGAAACCGTAGGCGCCCAGGTCATAGGGACTGGCCCGCATGTCCAGTTCGCGAGCGGCGGCGGCCACCTCCAGGCAGTCCAGCACCAGGTCCGAATCGACAAGCGGTCCGAGCTTGTAGGCCCACTTGTAGAGATCCATGTTGGCGTGCAGGCAGCCCGGCTGTTCCCAGTCGCGCTGGGTTTCCCGCGTCGGCCGGCACTGGTTGAGCGGCGCGGCGGCTGTGGTGAAGAACCGATAGGCGTCAAAGTGGCTGCAGCGCAAGGGCATCGACTCCAGGACAGCGTCCGTGCCGGCCGGCCCGAGTCGCAGGGGCACCCGGGCGTGGCGGATCACCTCTGACGCGGGGTCCGATCGGTAGACCATCGCCCACTCGTGCATTCCGAAGCAACCGAACTGCGGCACCCGATCAGCGGTCGCGGTCAGCAGGTCGCAGACGAAACGCACCGCCGCGATCCGCGCGCCCAGGTACGCCTGACCGAGACCGACACCACCGCTGACCTGGCCGTAGCCCTGCCGATCCAGGTAGCGGCGGGCCTGCGCACCCCCGAGTGCGATGCCGTACCCGGGATGCCACACCCGGAGTTGGCCCGGCCGCAGGCTGTAGTAGCTGAACAGGAAGTCCCACACCGGGTGCGCCTCGCCACGCTGCGCCCGACGGCGATGCGGGGCGGTGAACTCCTCGGCCCGCTCGCGGTGGGCCTGCGCGCGCGCAATCCAGACCTCCGCGGGCAGGACAGCGCTGACGTGAGATTCAGCGGTGCTTGCCGTCACGGACCGTCCCGACCAGGTCTTCGACCAGGTTCTCCAGCGTGACCATCCCGCAGACCGCACCGTCAGCCGCCGTCACCAGGGCCAGGTAGCTCTTGTCGTCCCGCAATCGAGTCAGGGCGTCGGGCAGCAGCGTCGTGGCGGGAATCCGCGGCAGATAGCGCACCCGCGAAGCGCTGATCACCGCCTCCGGGCGGGAGATGAGGTCCAGGACGTCCTTGATGTGGACGAACCCGAAGAAGTCATCCGGTGCGGGGCCTTCGACCGGGAATCGCGAATAGCCGGTCTTGAGCAGGGCTTCCTGGACCGACGCCACGGTGGGGCCGGCGCCCGGCCCGGCGGCCGGCACCGACCGGATGTCGGCCAGGGGGACGGCGACCTCGATCACCGCCCGGTTGCGGATGTGCAGGGCCCGGGACAGCCGCATGTGCTCCTCCGGGTCGAGCAGGCCCTGCGACCGCGACTCGGCGATCATCTCGGCCAACTCCACCATCGAGACGGTGTTCTCGAGTTCGCTCTTGGGCTCGACGCCGAGGGCCCGCACAATGGTTTTGGCGCACCAGTCGTAGACGGCGATGACCGGGCGGGTTGCCTTGACCCACAGCAGGTACGGCGGCACCAGCAGCATCGCGGCCTTCTCCGGGCCGGCCAGCGCGATGTTCTTGGGCACCATCTCACCGAGCAACACATGCAGGACCACCACGATCGTGATCGCCAGGAAGAACGAAATGGTGTGCGCCAGCGCTTCGGGCACACCGAACAGTTCGAAGACAGGGGACAGCAGGTGCCCCACCGCCGGCTCGCCGACCCGGCCCAGGATGATCGAGCCGATGGTGATGCCCAGCTGAGCGCCGGCCAGCATCACCGACAGGTTCTCGCCGGCCCGGATGACGGTCACCGCGCTGCGCTTGCCCTGTTCGGCGAGTGCTTCCAGGCGGTCGCGGCGGGCGGAGATCAGCGCGAACTCGGCGGCGACGAAGAAGGCGTTGGCGGCGATCAGCACGACCGTCAGGACGAGCGCGAAGAAGTCTCCCATCTTCAGAGCTCCTCCCCGGCTTCTGATTCGCCGTCGTCGTCGGGCACCCGGACCAGATCGAGCAGGTCGACCCGGCGGCCGTCCATCCGTGCCACCGTGGCCCGCCATCGTGGCTGCCGGTCGGGGGGCGCGTCCGGGTCGAACGCGGTCAGGTCCACCGCGTCACCGACGGCGGGAATGTGGCCCAGCGCTTGCATGACGGCTCCGCCGATGGTCTCGTAGTCACCCTCCGGCGCCCGGAACCCGGTCTCGTCGGCCACTTCGTCGATACGCAGCAGGCCCGACACCCGGTGACCGCCGGCGATGATCTCGACCTCCGGAGTCGCCGCGTCGTGCTCGTCACGGATGTCCCCGACGATCTCCTCGATCAGATCCTCGGTGGTCACGATGCCGGCGATGCCGCCGTACTCGTCGGCCACCAGGGCGGCGTGCTGGCCGCTGGCGCGGACCTGTTCCATCAGGGCATCGCCGTCCAGCGTCGACGGCACCACCGGCACCTGTCTGGCCAGTCCACCGAGCCGGGTGCGGTCCCGGTCAGCGGGTGGTATCGCGAAGACCTGCTTGAGGTGGACGACACCGACGGTCTCGTCGAGGTCGCCCCGGGTCACCGGGAACCGGGAATGCCCGGTGGCGCGGACGGCGGCCAGCAGATCCCCGACGGTGTCGTCGGCATCCAGAGCCACCACCTTGGACCGCGGCGTCATGAACTCCTCGGCGATACGCCCGCCGAACTGCAGCGAGCGGTCCACCAGCTTGGCGGTGGGAGGGTCCAGCGCACCCTGCTTGGCCGAGGTGCGAACCAGCGAGACCAGTTCCTTCGGGGAGCGGGCGGAGCTCAGTTCGTCGGCCGGCTCGATGCCGAAACGCCTCAGGATCCAGTTGGCCACCGAGTTGGTCAACCGGATCAGCGGGGTGAACAGCGCAGAGAACAGCACCTGCGGGCCGGCGACCACCCGTGCGGTGCGCAGCGGGACCGCCACCGCGAGGTACTGGGCGACCAGTTCGCCGAAGACCATCGAGAACGACGTGGCGATGAACAGCGCGAGGATCAGCGCAATGGACTCGACCCAGCGCTGGGGCACGCCGATCGCTTCGACAACCGGTGCGACCAGTGTGGCGATCACCGGTTCGGCAAGGTAACCGGTGATCAGCGTGGTGATCGAGATACCGATCTGGGCTCCGGACAGCTGGAACGACAGGGTTCGGTGGGCGCGCTGCACCATCTTGTCCCGCGCACCGCCGGTGCGGGCGTTGGCGTCGACAGTGCTGCGCTCCAGGGCCGTCAGCGAGAACTCGGCCGCGACGAACACCGCGGTCCCGAGCGTGAGCAGGACGAAGCCGAGCAGGCTGATCAGGATCGAGACGCTCATCGTGTGATTACCGTAGCGGTTTCGACCACCCGGCAGGTTCTTACCACCCGGTCGGCCACTACCACCCGGCAGGCAAAGGATGGCCTTCGGCGAAGCCCGCCGCGGACTGCACTCCGAGAATCACCCGGTCGTGCAATTCCTCGATCGTCGCCGCTCCGACATAGGTGCAGGTGCTGCGCACGCCGGAGGTGATGTGGTCCAGCAGGTCCTCGACACCGCCACGGGCGGGGTCCAACGCCATGCGCGAGGTGGAGATGCCCTCTTCGAAGAGTGCCTTGCGCGCACGGTCGAAGGTGCCCTCGCCCGCTGTCCGGGCGGCGACGGCCCGCTTGGAGGCCATGCCGTAGCTCTCTTTGTACGGCCGGCCCTCCCGGTCGAACAACAGATCCCCGGGGGACTCGTAGGTCCCGGCGAACCACGAACCGATCATGACGTTCGACGCACCGGCCGCCAGTGCCAGCGCCACGTCACGCGGGTGGCGCACACCGCCGTCCGCCCAGACGTGGCCACCCATTTCCTTTGCTGCCCTTGAACATTCGAGCACCGCCGAGAACTGCGGGCGGCCGACACCGGTCATCATGCGGGTGGTGCACATCGCGCCGGGCCCCACGCCGACCTTCACGATCGAGGCCCCTGCGCCGATCAGGTCGCGGGCCCCCTCGGCGGAGACGACGTTGCCGGCGGCCAGGGGCAGACCCAGGTCCAGGGCCGCCACCGTCTTGATCGTCTCCAGCATCTTCAACTGGTGGCCGTGTGCGGTGTCCATGACCAGCAGGTCGACGCCGGCCGCGGCCAGTGCCGTCGCTTTGGCGGCCACGTCGCCGTTGATACCCACCGCCGCGGCGATCCGTAACCGTCCGCTGTCGTCGGTGGCGGGGGAGTAGATGCCGGCGCGCACCGTCCCGGTGCGGGTGAGCACACCGCCGAGGGTGCCGTCCGGTGCGGTCAGGACCGCGACGCCGATCGGGTCCTTCTCCAGCAGGTCGAACACCTGCCGCGGTTCGGTGTCCAGTGGGGCGGTGACGAACTCGGTGAGGGCGACGTCGCGCACCCGGGCGAAACGGTCGACACCGACGGTGGCGGCCTCGGTGACCAGACCGATCGGGCGGCTTTCCGGGTCCACGACCACCGCCGCACCGTGGGCGCGCTTGTGGATCAGCGCGACGGCGTCGGACACCGAGTCCTCGGGGGTGAGAGTGACCGGGGTGTCGGCGACCAGATGGCGGCTCTTGACGAAGTCGACCGTCCGGCGCAGCGCGTCGACCGGCAGGTCCTGCGGAAGAACCACGATGCCGCCACGGCGGGCCACCGTCTCGGCCATCCGACGGCCCGCCACCGCGGTCATGTTGGCCACCACCACCGGGATCGTGGTGCCACTCCCGTCGGAGGTCGACAGATCGACGTCGAAGCGCGAGGCGACGTCGGAGCAATTGGGGATGATGAAGACGTCGTCGTAGGTCAGGTCGTACAGCGGCCGGTGACCGTCGAGAAAAGGCACCCGGTCAGATTAGTTCGTCCCGCCGTTCCCGCCGGAGCATCTCGCCGTTCCCGCCGGGCAGACGCAAAGGTCTCCGACACGCCGGGTGGGGGCTACATCTGGACTTCTGAGTGGTCCCCGCTCCACTGGGTGTGGAACCGCGCGGCCGGGTCGGCGTCGATGCGGCCGTAGGTGTGGGCGCCGAAGAAGTCGCGCTGGCCCTGGATCAAGGCGGCGGGCAGGCGCTCGGTGCGCAGGCCGTCGTAGTACGACAGCGCCGAGGAGAAGCCCGGGATCGGGATGCCCAGTTCGGTGGCGGTGACGACGACGCGGCGCCAGCCGTCGACGGCCGACTCGACCGCACTGCGGAAGTACGGATCGGCGATCAGGGTCGGCAGGTCGGGGTCGGCGTCGTAGGCGTCCTTGATGCGGTTGAGGAACTTCGCCCGGATGATGCAGCCACCGCGCCAGATGGTGGCCAGCACGCCGGGGGTGATGCCCCAGTTGTACTCGTCGGAACCGGCCTGAATCTGGTTGAAGCCCTGGGCGTAGGCGATGATCTTGGAGGCGTACAGCGCCTGACGGACGTCTTCGATGAATTGCTTTGCGTCCGTGGGGCGTTGGCCGAGGTGACCGGACGCCAGTCCGGCGGCGGCTCGCCGCTGCGGCACCGAACCGGACAGCGCGCGGGCGAAGACCGCCTCGGCGATTCCGGTCACCGGCACACCGAGGTCGAGGGCGGACTTGACCGTCCAGCGGCCGGTGCCCTTCTGTTCGGCCTCGTCGACGATGACGTCGACCAGTGGCTTACCGGTCTTGGCGTCGACCTGACGCAGCACCTCGGAGGTGATCTCGACCAGGAAGCTGTCCAGGTCACCGGAGTTCCACTCGGTGAACACCTCGGCGATCTCGCCGGCGCTCAGCCCGAGTCCGTCGCGCAGCAGTTGATAGGCCTCGCCGATGAGTTGCATGTCGGAGTACTCGATGCCGTTGTGCACCATCTTGACGAAATGCCCCGCGCCGTCCGGCCCGATATGGGCGCAGCAGGGCACCCCGTCGACGTGGGCGGAGATCTCCTCGAGCAGTGGGCCGAGGGATTCATAGGACTTTGCCGGCCCGCCGGGCATGATCGACGGCCCGTTGAGGGCGCCTTCCTCGCCGCCGGAGATGCCGGCGCCGACGAAGTGCAGGCCCCGGTCAGCCATCGCCTTCTCGCGGCGGATCGTGTCGGTGTACAGCGCGTTACCGCCATCGATGATGATGTCGCCCGGTTCCATGGCGTCGGCCAGTTCGTTGATCACCGCGTCGGTGGGATCGCCGGCCTTGACCATGATCAGCACCCGCCGGGGCTTCTCGAGCGCGGCCAGGAACTCTTCGATGGTCTCCGAACGGACGAACTTGCCCTCGCTGCCGTGCTGTTCGAGCAGCGCATCGGTCCGCGCGATCGAGCGGTTGTGCAGGGCGACGGTGTAGCCGTGCCGGGCGAAATTGCGTGCGATGTTGGATCCCATCACCGCCAATCCGGTGACGCCGATCTGTGCGGTCGGGTTCTGGGAGGGACTCATGGCTCGCCTTTCATGGTGCGCAACAGTGGAGATTCGGGGCTCGATATCTGTCTATTCGGGACATTTCGGAGGTATTCAGAACAACCGGTGCAGTTCGGTCAGCCAGGGCACCGCCACAGCGATTGTCGGCAGCACCAGAATCGCCGCGGCCGACGCGTAGGCGGCCACCGACAACAGCAGGCTGTTCGGCGGCCCGGAGAGCCGGCGCACCCGGATGACCGTCGTTGGGCCACCCGCGGCGAGTGCTCCGGCCGGAGTCGGCCCGGCGGCGCAGGTCACCAGCGCACGGGCCAGGGGGGTGGCTCCGGTGGCGCGAACGGCGGCGTCGTCGGCGAGCAGTTCGACCAGCAGTCGCACGGCGCTCAGCGCACTGCCGCTGCGAACGACGCGCGGAAAAGCGGCGTGCACGGCGATGAAAGCCTCCAGGACCAGGTCGTGGCGGGCCCGCAGATGCGCCCGCTCGTGACGAAGGATCGCAGCCAGTTCTCGGTCGGAGAGCGCGTTCAGGGTGCCCCTGCTGAGCACCACCCGGCTCCGCATCCCGGGTAGGCAATACGCCAGGGGCTCGGCGGCGGGCAGCACCCGCACACCATCGAGGTCGTTGCGGTGATCGCCGACCAGGTCGACCACCATCCGGTGGTGGGCGCGGCGCCGACGGGTGCCGATCGCCACCTGCAGTACAGCCACGACCAGTCGAACGCCGATCACCAGCGTCAGCGCCAGGACAAGCACGGAAGCCAGCCACACCGGCCAGCCCAGGACAGCGATCTCACTGGCCGGATTGACGGTGGGGCGCCCGTCGGCGCCGGGGACGAAAAGCCGGCTGGCGACCGCCATCCCCGCGCTGAACGCCGAGAGCACCGCAGCCAAGGCGATCGCCTGCCACAGCACCACCGCGGCACGCGGGGCACGCATCGTCCACGACGCGTGCGACAGGACCGCGGGCACGGGGCCGATCAAGAACACCGCCAAGACGGTGAAGGCCAGCGCGGTCACGCCTGACAGTCTTACTCAGGCAGTGCGGAAACCGCCAGGATTCAGCGGTTCTTGGCTTCCAAGTCGGCCAGGGCACGCCGAAGCGCGTCGGCATCTTCGGCGTCGACGCGTTCGACGAAGTGCACGAGCGCCGCCTCCCGGTCCCCGGAGTTTGCGGCTTGGTGCAGGGCGTCGACCATGAGCCCGGCGACCAATTCGTCGCGGCCATGCGTCGGTGCGTACTGATGGGCGCGGTCGTCGCGGATCTGCTCGACGAAGTTCTTGCGAGCCAGCCGCTGCAGGACGGTCATCACGGTGGTGTAGGCCAGTTCTCGCTGCAGGCAGAGTGCTTCGTGAACCTGGCGGACCGTCTGCGGCTCGGAACTGGACCAGAGCCGGTCCATGACCGCGCGTTCCAGTTCACCCAGCGGATTAAGCCTGGCCAATCGCCGTTCACCTCCCGTTGCCTCGAGAGTACCCCGATTACTACCCGGCGTCGTACTCCCGATCTCGTAGTGGACAACTCCCGGACGTCCGTCAAAGTTCCGCCCCCAGGGCACGTCACCGGGCGACGGGGTGTAAACACAGATCCGTGCCGGAGCCCTCTGATACCCCCAGCCCCGTCGAAGCTCCGTTCGATAAGGAACTCGGCCTGGTCTACACCGACCTGGGTCCCGACGGCGTCCGAGCCCAGTTGGAGGTCAAGCCCTCGCTGACCCAGCCCATGGGGATCGTGCACGGCGGCGTGTGGTGCTCGATGGTGGAGTCGATGGCCAGTGTCTCGGCCTATCTGTGGCTGTCGGCCAGCGCCCACGGCTCCGGAGGGGCCAACGTCGTCGGGGTCAACAACAACACCGACTTCCTGCGCGCCGTCACCTCGGGCACCGTCCACGGGGTGTCGGAGCCCATTCACCGTGGCCGCAGCCAGCAGTTGTGGCTGGTGACCATCCGAGACGGCGATGACCGGCTGGTCGCCCGCGGCCAGGTGCGCCTGCAGAACCTCGGCGGCTGACCGACTACTCGTGCCGTCCGGCCAGCCTGAGCACCAAGCGCGCCCCGCCTAGTGGGCTTGTGCCCAATGTCGCTGTGCCGCCGTGTAATTCAGCCTGTTGAGCGACCAGCGCCAACCCCAGTCCGGAACCGGAGTGCGACGCCGTCGATCCCCGGGAAAACCGTTCGAACACCCTGTCGCGTTCCTCTTCGGGAACGCCGCTGCCGTTGTCGTCGATGACGACCTCGACACCGGCGGCCGAACTGCTCACGGCCAGCCGAACCTCGGTGGCACCACCGTGACGGACCGCGTTCACGATCGCATTGTCGATGACCAGCCGCAGCCCGACGGGCAACCCCACCATCAGGACGGCGGGAGACGGCACCAGCGACACCACCAGGTCGGGGAAGGTCCGTTCGGCGTCGTGAGCGGCCCGGTCCAGCAACTCGGCGATGTCGAAGGGGACGAAATCGTCGGCGGTGGTGAGCTCGCCCTGAGCCAGCCGCTCCAGGGCGGTCAGGGTGGCCTCGATCCGGGTCTGGGTACGCATGGTGTCGCTGATGACCTCTTTGCGCTGTTCGTCGCCCAGGTCGACCATGGACAGCACCTCGAGGTTGGTCCGCATCGCCGTCAACGGCGTGCGGAGTTCGTGCGAGGCCACCGCGGCGAAGTCACGGGCTGACTCCAGGGCGGCCCTGGTGCGTGCCTGTTCATCGCCGATGCGCGCCAGGACGCCCTCGACCGCCTCACCGATCTCGACCGCCTCGCTGACCCCCCGGACCTGCACCTCTTCGGGTTTGGACTGGGCATTGATGGCGCGGGCCTGTTGGGCCAGCAGCCGGAACGGGTCGATCATGATCAGCGAGAAGAACCAGCCGACCACCACGGTGCCGACGATGACGCCGCTGCAGATGATCACCACCCGCCAGTGCAATTCGTGAATCCGCCGCTGGGTCTCGGCCAAGGGCGCTCCCAGGGCGATCGACCCACCGGCGACGCCGAAGGTGCGCACCCGGTATTCCACCCCGTCGATCGAGGTGTTGGCATAGCCGTTGGCCAGTTCCGGCAGCACGATGCCGGGCGGCACCGACCTCTCCGTGCCGCCCACGCGCACGGTGCGCGCCAGGCTGCCGTCGGGGCTGGCCGTGCCCGGTGCCGGCGGGCCGGACAGCAGCGTGCTCAGGTCACCGAGGCTGCTGACCGAGTCCAGTCGACGATCCAACTGGCTGTACTGGTCGTTGGTGACGCCCACCCACACCCAAGTGCCCAGTGTCAGAACCAGGATCACCACGGCCAGCGCCGCGAAGATCACGATGGCGCGCAGCGACAGCATCCGGATGGGCAGGCGCTGCAGCATCCGGTAGACGAGTTCGTCGGGTCTGACCACCGCGGCGGGCTTAGCGGCTGACGGCCAGAACGAATGCCATTTAGGAGAACCTGACCGCGGGTAGCCCCTCGGCGTCCTGTTCGATCTCCTCTTCGAGCGCCTCTTCGAGTTGCTCGATCCGGGTGCGGGCGTAGGCCTGCTGCTCGGTGATGGTCAACTGGCCGCGCTGGCTGCCGATGAACGTCGTCAGCCAGGAGAAGGCCGTGATGGCGCGAGCCTTGAAACCGACCAGGTAGACAAGGTGCAGGAACAGCCAGGCCAGCCAGGCGATATAACCGCTGAACTCGATCGGGCCCACCTTGGCCACCGCGGAATGGCGCGACACCGTCGCCATCGAGCCCTTGTCGAAGTACTTGAACGGCTCGCGGGCGGCCGGATCGGCACCTTTGAGTTCGGCTTTGATGAGCCTGGCGGCGTACCGCGCGCCCTGGATGGCGCCCTGTGCCTGGCCCGGAACCTTGTCGACGAAGGCCATGTCCCCGATGACGAAGACGTTCGGGTGACCCGGCACGGTCAGGTCGGGCAGCACCTTGACGCGTCCGGCCCGGTCAACCTCCGCACCGCACTGGTCGGCGATGATCTTGCCCAGCGGGCTGGCCGCCACACCGGCCGACCAGACCTTGGTCTGGCACTCGATGCGCTCGATGCTCCCGTCGGCGTGCTTGACGGTGATGCCGTTGCGGTCGACGTCGGTCACCATGGCGCTGAGCCGGATCTCGACACCGAGTTTCTCCAGGCGGGCAGCGGCCTTGAGCCCAAGCTTCACGCCCATCGGGGGGAGCACGGCGGGGGCTGCGTCGAGCAGGATCACCCGGGCCCGGGTGGTGTCGATATGGCGGAACGCGCCCTTGAGGGTGTTGTCGGCCAATTCGGCGATCTGGCCCGCCATCTCCACCCCGGTCGGGCCGGCACCCACCACCACGAAAGTGAGCAGTTTCGCGCGCCGGACCGGGTCGCTGGACCGTTCGGCCTGCTCGAAGGCGCTGAGAATGCGACCACGCAGTTCGAGAGCGTCGTCGATGGACTTCATACCGGGCGCCCATTCGGCGAAATGGTCGTTGCCGAAGTAGGACTGTCCGGCGCCGGCCGCGACGATCAGCGAGTCGAAGGGAGTGCGATAGGTGTGGCCGAGCAGCACCGAGTCGACGGTCTTGCGCTCGAGGTCGACGTCGGTGACCTCGCCGAGCAGCACCTGACAGTTCTTCTGCTTGCGCAGGATCACCCGGGTCAGCGGGGCGATCTCACCTTCGGAGATGATGCCGGTGGCCACCTGGTACAGCAACGGCTGGAACAGGTGGTGGGTGGTCTTGGCGATCATCTTGATGTCGACGTCAGCCCGCTTCAGCTTCTTCGCCGCGTTGAGGCCGCCGAAGCCCGAGCCGATGATGACGACTTTGTGCTTGTCCGACGGAGTGGCGCCGGGGTGGGTCATCGTCGCTCCTGAGTAGTTGTCAACTGAGTCGCGTTCCAACTTAGTCGCTCACCCCACGACTTCGCGCAGCGCTTGGCCGACGGCGGTGATCGAGCCGGGAACATAGCGCGGCAGGTTGACGATGACGCCGTCGATACCGGCATCGACCACGTTGGCTTTGACGGTCTCCGCAATGCGGTCGGGGCTGCCGACGGCCACTCGCCCGCGCATCGGGGGAGGAACCATGTCGTCGGTGAAACCGGCATCGGGCACCACGGACAGCAGCAGGCTGGTCTCCAGCGTCGCCGGATCACGGTCCACCTCGGCACACCGGCGCTGCAGTGCGTCCACCTTGCCCGGCAGATCCCCGAACGGGGCGATCACGTTGAGGTGGTCGAAATACCGCGCCGCCAGCCCGAACGTCTTCTTCTCCCCGCTGCCGCCGATCAGCAGCGGAATGTGGTCGCGGAAGCGGGGGACCGCGAAGGCGTCCTGGGTCCGGTAGTAGCGGCCGTCGACAGTGACCCGTTCGCCCGCGATCATCGGGATGAGGATTGCGAGCGCCTCGTCGAGTTTTGCGAAGCGTTCGGTGAAGGTGCCGAAGTCGAAGCCGAGTTGGGTGTGTTCGAGCTCGAACCAGCCGGTGCCCATCCCCAGAACGGCGCGTCCGCTGCTCACCACATCCAAGGTGGTGATGGCCTTGGCCAGCAGGGTCGGGTTGCGATAGGTGTTGCCGGTCACCAGCGCGCCCAGCGCCACCCTGCTGGTGGCGGTGGCCAGCGCACCCAACGCCGTGTAGGCCTCCAGCATCGGCTCGTCCGGCGCGCCCAGCATGGGCAGTTGGTAGAAGTGGTCCATCACGAAGACGGCGTCGAAACCAGCCGCTTCGGCTTCCCGGGCCTGGGCGATGACGGTGGGGAACAGCTGGGCCACACCGGTGCCGTAGGAGAAGTTCGGGATCTGCAGGCCCAGTCGGATCGTCACGTCCGGAACAGTAGCGGTCAGCCGATCCCCGGACGGCCGATATGCAGGGGGCTTCGGGTATCGCCGGTAGCGTCTGCGCGGTGACCGCCGGGCTGCCGCGCTGGGTCTACCTGCCCGCCGCAGCGGGGGTGGCCTTCATCGTCGTGCCGTTGGCCGCGATGGCGTTCGAGGTCGACTGGGCGCGATTCGGGACGCTCATCGGGACTCCCGCGTCGCGGGCGGCACTGCTGCTGAGCCTGCGAACCGCGTTGGCCAGCACGCTGTTGTGCCTGCTCGTCGGGGTGCCACTGGCCCTGGTACTGGCTCGGAACACCGGTCCGGTGGTTCGGGTCCTCCGCCCGCTGATCGTGCTTCCGCTGGTGTTACCGCCCGTCGTCGGGGGCCTGGCCCTGCTCTACACCTTCGGCCGGCTCGGCCTGCTCGGCCAGTATCTCGAGGCGGCCGGTATCCGGATCGCGTTCACCACGACCGCGGTGGTACTGGCCCAGACGTTCGTGTCGCTGCCGTTCCTGGTCGTCGCACTCGAGGGCGCCGCCCGGACGGCCGGAAACGACTATGAGGTGGTGGCGGCGACATTGGGCGCACGGCCGGGGTCGGTGTGGTGGCGAGTGACGCTGCCGCTGCTGGCCCCGGGCCTGCTGTCCGGCGCGGTGCTGGCGTTCGCTCGCGCGCTCGGGGAATTCGGGGCCACTCTGACGTTCGCCGGCTCGCGGCAGGGGATCACCAGGACCCTGCCGCTGGAGATCTACCTGCAACGCGAGAGCGACCCGGAGGCGGCGGTCGCCCTGTCGATTCTGCTGATCGGGGTGGCGGCCCTGATCGTCCTCGGCGTCGGAGCGCGTCGGCTGGCCGGCAGGACTGCCCGGTGAACCCTGATTTCCCGGTGAACCCGGATGTCCCGACCGGGACCGGCCTGGCCGTGAGTGCCCGCTCCGCCGACCGGGGTCTGGACGCACAGTTCTCCGTGGCCCCCGGTGCGGTGCTGGCCATTCTGGGGCCCAACGGCGCCGGAAAGTCGTCGCTGGCCGGGGTGATCGCCGGGGTCGTGCGGGCCGATACCGCCGTGGTGCGGGTGGGGGATCGGACCGTGACCGACACCCGGCG
>CAIOYU010000038.1 GCA_903862565.1 uncultured Actinomycetes bacterium
AGAAATCGCTCCCGTTCGGTGACGTCGAGTCGGTCGGCCTTGTAGTTGGCGCCGATCGACTTCAAGCGATCCTCGGTGACGGCCAGGCCCTCGGTGTCGACGTCGCTGATCGCCACCGACGCACCGGAACGCGCCAATTCGCTGGCGAGTGCTTGGCCGATTCCCGACCCGGCCCCGGTGACCACTGCCACCTTGCCGGCGAATCCCTGCATGCGCGCTCCTATTTGACGGGTGTCGAGTTTTTTCAAGGTTAGCAGCGACGCGTAACGCCCGCCGGTGGTGCGACGATGTGCTGATCATGATGCGCAGCCTCACTGCCGGCGTACTCGTGGCCGCCGGATTTGTCCTGTTTGCCTCTCCCGCCGGCCCGGCGCGGGCCGATACCGCCGGTAGCGTCGACAACTTCCTCAACGCTCTGGACGGTCTGGGTCTTGACGGAATGGACCCGGGTCAGGCCGTCGCCGTCGGGCAGTCGCTGTGCCCGCTGCTCGCCGAGCGCGGCCAGAACACCGCCGACATCGCCGGCAAGGTGTCCGACGCCATCGGCAGTCCGTTGGGAGCATCGACGATGTTCACCGGCGCGGCCATCTCGTTCCTGTGCCCGAAGGCGGTGGAGAACGTCACCACGAACCTCGCCACCGGCAAGCCGCTGCTGCCGCTGTTCGGAAGCGGAAAGCCCGGTAGCTGAGTTCACCCGCTCACGGGGCTGTAGAGCGCGAGCAACTGCCCGCCCTCGACCAGACCCCCGCCCAGCGGGTAATGGGCCATCACGGTCAGCAGGAACCAGCCGGGGCCGAGGACATCCTGGGCATCGACGATCCCCGAGGATTCCTCGTCGGCGGTGAATGGGTCGGTGGCGGGGAGGCCGATATCGCCGAATCGTGCCGGGTCATGCTTGGCCAGCAGGGTCAGCGAGTCGGTCGCGACGTCGTACTGCCAGATCTTCGCGTTGTGGGCCGCCCCACCGGTGTCCTCCTGCAGCAGGATGCGCCCGTTGCGGTCCACGGCCAGGTTGTCGAGCATGTTGACCTTCGCCCCGTCGACGGCGTCGCCGTCGACCAGGAGATCGATCGTGCCGCCCAGCCCGGGGTTGGTGATGTCGCTGAACGTCAGCCGCCACAAACGGCTTCGTCCCACCTGGCTGCCGACGCCGTCGGAAGCCTGGTCGAGCCGGTCGGTCGTGGTGAAGTAATACTCGTTGGGGTTCAACGGGTTCCACGCACCGTCCTCCGGCCGCGAGAACGCGGTGGAAGCCACGCTGCTCAGCGTGAAGGGCGTGCCGTTGGTGATCGCCGTGGCCCGTGTCGTCGGGTCGGTGATCTCGGCGGAGTTGCCGGCCACGCTGACGAAACTGAGCGTCCCGTTGGTCAGTCCGGCTCTGTCGGCGTCGGATCCGGTGTTCTGTTTGGTGCCGACGTAGACGGCCAGGGCGCCGTTCATGATCCCGGATCCGCCGTCGTTGTTGCCGATGACCACTGTCTTGTCCTGGCCGTAGGGGCTGGCAAGCAGGTTCTCCCAACTGGCGACCCCGGCCAGTCCGGAGCCGTTGGTGCCGGGACTGAACGTGCCCAGCACGTAGCTGTTACCCGCCCCGGCGCCGGTGACCACCGTGGCTACCGCCCGGCCGGCACCACCCTCCTCGCCGGTGAGGAAAATCCGTGCTGAGGTCCCTGACCCGTTGTGGGAGAACGCCGATGCCGCTGCCAGGTCACCCGAGCAGAATCGGCTGAAGCCCACCGTGCTGCTCGCGGCATCGGAGGCCTGCGTCCCGGCGTTCCACGCGAAGACCCGCTGGATCAGATCGTTGCCCGCGAGAACCTCGAGCGTGTTCTTGTCGATCACGTATCGGGAGATGAACGCCCCGGTGGCGCCGTGTGCGCGGACGGCGCCCGCACCCGATCCGAGCTCGTGATTCATCAGCAGCGTGAAGGTGCCGTCGTTGTTGTCGAACAGGCCCAGGCCGTCCGGTGAACCCACCATCGGATAGGACTGGCCGCTGGGCGAATCGCCAACGGTGTGAACCGTTTTCACCGTCACGCCGGGGGCGACCGGCAGCACGTAGGACGTCGGGTCGATGGGTGCGGCGAGGCTCAGATTCACCGTGCGCGTGGTGATGTGTCCCGCCGAGCCGAGCAACCCGAAGGTCATCAGGTTGACCAGGCCGAGCACCCCGTGCAGGTGGAAACCGTGGCCGGCGTCGCTCACCTGGACCCCGAACGTGTCACTGGCGGCGAGCTGTCCGGGGTTGGCGGGGGTGTAGACGAACTGGCCGTCCCCGTCGATGACCACCTGGCCGTGCGCCGGACTGTGCACCACGCTGTAGGTCAGGGTGTTGCCGTCGGGGTCTTGGGCGTTCAATGCTCCGTGGACCACACCGTCCGGGCCGGGGGCGTTCTGGGTCGGGTTCAGGGTGGGGGTGTGGTTGAAGAACAACGCCACGATCGGGTTCGGTTTGACGGCTTTGGCGACCGCGGTCCGGCGGGTCGGAGCGGCGACTCGGCTCGCGGCCGCATTCTTGGACCGGGACGGGCGGGTCACCGGGCGGTGCGGTTGTGCCTGTCGGCCACTGCCTGCAGCCACACTGCCTGCGGCCACACTGCCTGTAGCCACACGGCCCGCAGCCGCCTCCGCCGACCCGGTGTCATCCGGTGCTGCAGCGGCGATGGTCTGGGGGGCCAGCAGAGAGAAGCCGATCGCCAGCGCCGCCGCAGCGCCTCGGCGCCCGTCTTCGGCGCTGGCGCGCCTCACCCGAACGCCTCGTCGAGGATCTCCTGCTGCTCGACAGCATGCACCTTCGACGACCCCGACGACGGCGCGGACATGGCCCGCCGCGAGATTCGCTTGATCCCGGTCAGCTTGTCGGGCAGCAACTCCGGCAGCATGAGGCCGAAGGTCGGCCATGCGCCCTGGTTCGCCGGTTCCTCCTGAACCCAGAAGTACTGATGCACATTGGGATACGCGTCGAGAGTCTCGCGCAGCCGCCGTTTGGGCAGCGGCGCCAACTGCTCGATCCGAACGATCGCGACGTCGTCGCGGCCGTCCTTGGCCTTGCGGGCCTCCAACTCGTAGTAGATCTTGCCGCTGGTGAGCAGCATCCGGGTGGCCTTCGTGCGGTCGCCGATGCCGTCGGTGTAGGTGGGTTCCTCGAGGATCGACCGGAACTTCTGCTCGGTGAAGTCGCGGATGTCGCTGACCGCTGCCTTGTTGCGCAGCATCGACTTCGGGGTGAACACGATCAGCGGCCGGTGCACTCCGTCGCGGCCGTGGCGGCGCAGCAGATGGAAGTAGTTCGCCGGTGTCGACGGCAACGCGATCGTCATCGAACCCTCGGCCCACAACTGCAGGAACCGTTCGATGCGCCCGGAGGTGTGGTCGGGACCCTGACCCTCGTGGCCGTGCGGCAGGAGCAGCACGACGTCGGACAGTTGCGCCCACTTGGCTTCACCGGAGCTGATGAACTCGTCGATGATCGACTGCGCGCCGTTGACGAAGTCGCCGAACTGGGCCTCCCACAACACGATGGCAGCGGTATTGCCCACCGAATAGCCGTACTCGAAGCCCACCGCCGCGTACTCGGACAGCGGCGAGTCGTAAACCAGGAAGCGGCCACCGTTGGGGGTTCCGTCCGGGTTGAGCGTCAGCAGGTCCAGCGGGGTGAACTCGGCCCCGGTGTGCGGGTCGATGATCACCGCGTGCCGTTGGGTGAACGTCCCGCGCCGGGTGTCCTGACCGGAGAACCGGATCAGCTTGCCTTCGGCGAGGAACGAGCCCAGCGCCAGCAGTTCGCCGAACGCCCAGTCCACCTTGCCCTCGTAGGCCATCTCGCGGCGCTTCTCCAGCACCGGCTTGACCCGGGGGTGCGGGGTGAAGCCCTCGGGGAAAGCCAGATGGGCGTCGCCGATGCGGGCCAGCAGCGACTTGTCCACCGCGGTGGTCATTCCGCGCGGGATCATCTGCGCGGACTCGACCGACTCGCTGGGCTCGATGACCTGCTTTTCCAGTTCGCGAACCTCGTTGAACACCTGCTCGAGCTGGCCCTGGAAGTCGCGCAGGGCGTCCTCGGCCTCCTTCATCGAGATGTCGCCACGGCCGATCAGCGCCTCGGTGTAGCTCTTCCGCACCCCGCGCTTGGTGTCGATCACCTCGTACATCGCGGGGTTGGTCATCGACGGATCGTCGCCCTCGTTGTGCCCGCGGCGGCGGTAGCACAGCATGTCGATCACGACGTCCTTGTGGAACTTCTCCCGGAAGTCCACCGCGATGCGGGCCACCCAGACGCACGCCTCCGGGTCGTCGCCGTTGACGTGGAAGATCGGCGCTCCCACCATCTTCGCGACGTCGGTGCAGTAGGTGGTCGACCGGGAGTTCTCCGGTGCGGTGGTGAAGCCGATCTGGTTGTTGACCACGATGTGGATGGTGCCGCCGGTGCGGTAGCCCTTGAGACCGCCCAGATTCAGTGTCTCGGCCACCACGCCCTGGCCGGCGAACGCTGCGTCGCCGTGCAGCATCAACGGCACCACGGTGAAGCTTCGCGGAGAGCCGTCGGGCTTGTCCCCGCCGATGAGGTCCTGCTTGGCCCTGACCAATCCCTCCAGCACCGGGTCGACTGCTTCGAGGTGCGACGGGTTGGCCACCAGCGACACCTGGATGTCGTTGTCGCCGAACATCTGGATGTAGGTGCCGCTGGCGCCGAGGTGGTACTTGACGTCACCGGAGCCGTGGGCCTGGGTGGGGTTCAGGTTGCCCTCGAACTCGCTGAAGATCTGCGAGTAGGGCTTGCCGACGATGTTGGCCAGCACGTTGAGACGGCCGCGGTGTGGCATGCCGATGACCACCTCGTCGAGGCCGTATACCGCGCTCTGGTCGATCACCGCGTCCATCATCGGGATGACGGTTTCTGCCCCTTCGAGCGAGAACCGCTTCTGCCCAACATATTTCGTCTGCAGGAAGGTCTCGAACGCCTCGGCGGCATTGAGCTTACTCAGGATGTACTTCTGCTGGGCGACGGTCGGCTTGTCGTGGCGGACCTCGAGGCGCTCCTGCAGCCACTTCTGCTGCTCGGGTTCGAGGATGTGGGTGTATTCGACTCCGATGTGGCGGCAGTAGGCGTCGCGCAGCACCGAGAGCACGTCGCGCAGCTTCTTGTATTCCTTGCCCGCGAACCCGTCGACCTTGAAGATGCGGTCCAGGTCCCACAGCGTCAGCCCGTGGGTGAGCACATCGAGATCGGGGTGCATCCGGAACCGGGTCTTGTCCAGCCGCAACGGGTCGATGTCGGCCATCAGATGGCCCCGATTGCGGTAGGCCGCAATGAGTTCGATGACGCGCGCGTTCTTGTCGACGATCGAATCCGGGTTGTCGGTACGCCAGCGCACCGGCTCGTACGGAATGTTCATCTCGACGAAGATGTCGTCCCAGAACCCGTCGTCGAGCAACAGTTGGTGCACGGTACGCAGGAAGTCGCCGGACTCCGCACCCTGGATGATGCGGTGGTCGTAGGTCGACGTCAGCGTGATCAGCTTGCCCACGCCCAGTTCGGCGATGCGCTCCTCGCTGGCGCCCTGGAACTCCGCGGGGAACTCCATTGCGCCCGCGCCGATGATCGCGCCCTGCCCGGGCATCAGCCTCGGGACCGAGTGCACCGTTCCGATCGTGCCCGGGTTGGTCAGCGAGATCGTCACTCCGGCGAAGTCCTCGGCGGTCAGCTTGCCGTCGCGGGCCCGTCGCACGATGTCCTCGTAGGCGGCGACGAAGTCGGCGAAACCCTTTGTCTCGCAACCTTTGATGGCGGCGACCACCAGCGAGCGCTTACCGTCCTTGCCGGGCAGGTCGATGGCCAGGCCCAGATTGGTGCCGGCGGGCGTGACCACGTTCGGCTTGCCGTCGATCTCGGCGAAGTGGCTGTTCATGTTCGGGAACTTCGCGATCGCCCGGACGATCGCGTAGCCGATCAGGTGCGTGAAACTGATCTTGCCGCCGCGGGTTCGCTTGAGATGGTTGTTGATGACGATCCGGTTGTCGATCATCAGAGTCGCCGGGATGGCCCGAACGCTGGTGGCGGTCGGGATCGCCAGGGAGGCGTTCATGTTCTTGACGACTGCCGCGGCTGCGCCCCGCAGAACCTGCGTCTCCTCCCCGGGAAGCTCGGCGGGCACGACGGCGGCGGGTGCGGGTACCGGGGGAGCGGCGGGAGCCTGAGCCGCCGGTGCTGCTGGCGCCGGTGCCGCTGGGGCTACGGCCGCCGGGGCCGGAGCCGCCGTTGCGGGGGCCGCGGGAGGCGGCGTCGCGGGTGGCGGCGTCGGGGGAGCGGCCGCGACGCCGTTTCCGGCTGGGGCGGCGGCCGACGCGTCACCTGGCGGGGTGGCGTCCGGGTGGTAGTCCACGAGGAACTCGTGCCAGCTGGGGTCGACCGAGGAGGGGTCTTCCCGGAACTTGCGATACATCTCCTCGACCAGCCACTCGTTTTGGCCGAACGGTGAACTCGTGCTCACGAAGTAGCTCGCCTCGTTTCTGTGCCCAGTCCTACATACACACGGCGGAACGCGCCCAGTGGTGGACGCCGCCTGACAGAAAGGCTATCTCGTCCGAGGGGTCCCGCCGAGTGTTACGCGAGTGCGGGTCAGGCCTCTTCTGCGGACTGCACGCCAGAAGGCAGCGCCGGGGTTTCGCCGTCGGCGCCGGCCACCAGGTGCAGGTTCACCGGCCACCGGGCGGGAGCGGGTCCGAAGGCCTGCGCGGCGTTGGCGACGATCTTCTTGCCCATCATGCGGTTACCGCCGCCGCCGACCGCCGCGCCGATACCGACCGGCAGCAGCTTGCCGAACGCCATGGCCGTCCGCTTGATGGTGTACTTCTTCACGAAGTACTGCATGAGCCGTGAATTCAGCTGCGACACCACCGGCAGCGGCAGCATCTCGGCCTCGGCCAGCCAGGCTCCGCTGGTCCGCCCGGGCCCGAGCAGGTCCCTGATCTCGCCCTTGCTGTCGTCGCCGACGAGTACGCCGAGCACCAGGGCCCGGCGGCGCTCCCGCTGATCGACGGGGATGCCGTGCACCTCGGCGACGGCCAGCACGAACAGCACGGTGGCTTCGAGGAACACCAGCGTCTCCCCGGCGACGGCCGAGAGCGCGGTCAGCGTCCCGACTCCAGGGAAGGCGGCGGCCGAGCCGACGGCCGCGCCGCTGGCCATCACCGCAGCCAGGTAGCGCTTCTCCAGCTTCGTGATGATCTCAGCCGGGGAGGCGCTGGGGTTGTCGCGGCGCATCTTGGCCACATAGGACTTGATGGCCGGTGCCTGGACGCGGCTGCCGACTTCGAGCACCTGCGAGAGCAGTCGCGCGGACATGCCGGCTTCCTCGGGACCGGACTGGGCCGAGTCGGACTTCTTGCGGCAGAGCCTCATGGATGCCTTCCTTCTGGTCGGAGAACTCTCCGGGCGTGACGCCAGGCTAACGAACAGAGGACCGCGAAGGTGCCGGACTCACCACCGGACTCACCGCCGCACTCAACTCAGTGCTTGCCCAGATTCTCAGTGCTGGCCCATATCGGGATACCGGAGCACCGCGCCGATCCCGTCGGCCGGGCTGAGCCGCTCATCTGTGCGTACCAGCGCCGCCCCCGTGGCCACCGCCAGTAGCGGAAGTGCCTCGTCCGCGCGCAGCACCCGGTCCGGCGACCCGCCCAGCGCGGACACGGTGGCCGTATCGGGACCGAGCAGGGCCAGTTCGTCGTGGTCGGCCACGACGGTGGTCGCGCCGAGGTCACCGATGATCAAGGTTTCGACCGCGCCGTTGCGCAGTGCAGCGGACACGTCGGTCAGCCCCTCGGCGGCCAGGCCGGCGCCGAGTCCGGCGTTGAACCGCTGGGCGGCGTCGTCGATGGCGGCCAGTCGCAGCTTGAGAAATTCCTGCCCGATCTCGTGCGCGACCTCTTCCTGGTCGGTGCCGCCGGTGCGCCCGCCACCCCGCAGTTGGACCGCCTTGTCGGTGACCCGCTCAGGCAGTTCGGAGAGCAGTTCGGCGCGGGCACCGGCCTCGCCGGTGATGAAGACGATGTCGGCCCCGGTCTCGTCGACCAGATGGGTGACGCGATCGGCGACCTCGCGGATGTTCTTGCGAACGGCCTCCTCGACGCGGCCCTGGGGTCCGCCGTAGCCGGCGGTCTCGGCCTTGTGGGCGGCGTGCACCGGATAGCCGGAACCCTCGACGTCCTCGGACCTGGTCGTGTGTTCGGTGTGCAGCGCGATGTCGGCACCGGTGTGGTCGACGGCAACCAGCAGGTATGACGTGTGCAGCATGCCGTGCTCGACGACGGGCACCAGGTATGGCAGTTCGGAGACCCGCAACTCGGTGGCCACCGGCGGACGGATCAGGTGCTCGTCGAGCACCACCTTGGCGCCGGCGAGGATCACGCAGCGTCCGCTGCGGCCCACCGGGGGGTGCTTGGCGCGCACCGCGGTCTCGAGCGCTTCGATCACATCGGTGTCGACGGACTGCTCCTCAAGATGCTTGCGGATGTCGCGAAGGCGGGCATCGAGTTGGGCGGCGGCGTCCTGGCTGTCGTGGGAGTCGTCGAAGTAGATGGAGATGAAAGGCTCCCCCGACGAACTGGAAGCGTCGACCAACCGGCGAAAACGATCTGCGTGCATACCTCGAACCTAACAACCCGGTCTATCCCGTCACGGCCCGGGCTGGCAGCATCGACGGGCATGAAGAGGGCCACATCGGGGCCTACGGCCGGTGCTCGATCGGGCGAGCCCCCCGCCAACCCATGGAACGCCCTGTGGGCCATGCTCGTCGGCTTCTTCATGATCTTGGTCGACT
>CAIOYU010000039.1 GCA_903862565.1 uncultured Actinomycetes bacterium
GAGACGCTCTCGTTGCTGCTGACCACGCCCTGGGCCGCGTACTGTCCGCCCACCCCGAGCGCCTCCTTGGTCAGCTCCTTGTCGCCGATGTCGGCGGGCGCGTCGCACAGGACGTCGGCCACGATCTCGTAGGCCTCGAAGAACGGCCGCAGCATGGCACTGGCCATCAGGGGTCGCTTGCCCCGCAGCATGGCGTCCACCGCGTCGGGACCGGCCGCCAGTTCGGACTCCCAGCCGGGGAGCCACTCCAACTCCTCGGCGATGTTCTGCCGGAAGGTGGCCGAGTCGGCGAAGTAGAAATCAAACTTGAGCAGGGCGCGTAGTCGCATCGCCTGCGCCCAAAACGCCTCCACCCGTTCACCTTCCGGCGCCTTGGAGGCATGGGCCAGCGAGAGTTCGACGACGGAGGTCTCCAGGAACGCGTGAATCAGCGAGTTGCGGTAGAACGCCGCTTCGTGTTCGTGCTCCGGGGCGATCCGCCACACCGGTTCGTGGCCGCCGTCGATCCTGGTCACCGGATTTCCGTTGGACAACGCGTCCAAAGCCGCCCGCACCCCGTCGGTCGAGTGGAGTCGCAATGCGCTGTTCGTCATTGGTGTTCGCTTGCGTTCCAGATACTCCAGCGATGCCTGCAGTGTGTGGTGCAGTGCACGCAACGTCAGCGCGCGGCCACGGGAGGCCAGGAGAACCGCCGAGACGAGGCCGTTGGCGTTGACCGGGGTTGCACGCTGGATCCGCCAGCACACCTCGATCGCCATCTTCTGCATCGCAAGGCGTTTCGCCGCCTCGTCGGTGGCGGTAGATCCGCCCGGATCGCCGAGGTAGTGGCGCATCGAGACTGCCGCCGGAAAGCGGACGTAAATCTTGCCGTAGTTGCGCTCGCCCTGAGCCTTGATGAACTTGTACAGCCACTGGGCACTCTCGGGCGTCTTGTCCCCACCGCGGGCATAGGCGGCGTACTCGGTGGTCTCGTGCAACTGATCGAAACTGATCGACACCGGTTGCAGCAGGATGTCATCGCTGCGGCCGTCGAGGTAGGCGTCAGCAACATAGGACAGGAGACCGAGCTTGGGCGGCAACATCTTTCCGGTGCGTGACCGGGTGCCCTCGATCGACCAGCTCAGGTTGAAGCGTTTCTGCACGATGTAGCCGACGAACTGGCGAAGCACGTACTTGTACAGCGGGTCGTCCAGTCTGCGGCGCAGGAAGATGACGCCGGCGCGCCGCATCAGCGGGCCCATGAAGCCGAAGGACAGGTTGATACCGGCGAATGTGTGCGCCGGAGGAAGCTTGTTCTCCTGCAACGCGACCGGCACGATCACCCCGTCCAGATACGACCGGTGCGACCACAGAAACACCGCGGGATGATCTTCCAGCGAGCGGCGCATCGCTTCGATTTCATTCTGGTCGTAGTCGATCCGGGGATCGAAACCCCGACTGAAGATCGCACGCCCGAGATTCGGTATCAGATCGACCGAGAACCTGCTCCATCCCGTGGCGAGTTCGTTGAGCATCACCTCGGCCTTCTCCGGCGTGGCCCCGGGGATCCCGGCCAACCCGTCGACGAAACGGGAGGACGACAGCAACTCATCGGTCAGCAGGTGTGGCGACTTGTATTCCGGTCCCAGCAGCCGCAGTTCGATCCGTTCGATCGCCAGCTTCGCCCTGCGCAGGACGAAACGGGCGAAGTCGCCGGGGCTGCCCCCGACGGTCTTCTCCTGCCATTGGTGACGCAGTTCGGATACCTTCGCCGGCTCGCCGGCGACGATCCGGGCGCGGGACGGGTCCTTCTTCAGGATCGCCCGCTGCAGGATCTCCGGTGGGCGGTAGGTTTCGCGCCCGGAGAGCAGGCCCGCCACTTTGACCCGGGTGGGCAGCCCACCGGGCACCCAGAACACACGGACCGGCACCACGGTGCGGTCGGTACCGGCGTCGAGTTCCTCGACGAGTTGGTTGATCAGCTGCGGCGTCGGATCTGCGCCATTCGGCAGCCGCATCATCTCGACCCGCGCGCCGGGGTGACGGCTGCGCTGCTTGTCCAGCCAATCCTCGAGCAGACCGAACTCCGCTTTCGAGGATGCCGAGGCGAGCACCAGGGCGTCGTCGGTGGTGCTGAAGTCGGTCAGATAGTCGGCTGTCATCGGCGGCCCTTCGGTTTTTCATGCTGAATCGGTGCGGTCTCGGCGCCAGAGGCTTCCGGAGTTGCCTTGGCCGGAGCTTTCTTGGCGACAGCCTTCTTGACCGGAGCCTTTTTGGCCGGAGCCTTCTTTGCGACCGCCGTTTTCGCGGGCGCCTTCTGGGCTGGAGCCTTCTGGGCCGGCGCCTTCTGGGCCGGTGCCTTCCTGGGCTTGTACAGATCGTGGTCGGGCACCGCGTCCACCGGCCAGTCCTTGAGGGTGTCGACGTAGAGCTGCCGAACCTCGGCGATCCGTTCCGTCAGGTCGTCGACCGACCAGTCGTCCAACGAAAGCGGCGGAAACACAACGACATCCACCGTGCCCGGATGCAACGTCGTGGAGTCCCGCGCCGCAATCACCTCGGCGTTGCGGATCACGATCGGAACGATCGGAACCCCGGCTGACATGGCGAGGCGGAACGGCCCCTTCTTGAACGGGCCCACGGACTTGGTGTCGAGCCGCGTTCCTTCCGGTGCGATCACCACCGACAGCCCCGTCTTGATCGTCTCTGCAGCATCTTTGAGGGACTCGACCGCGGACTTGGGATCATCCCGATCGATGAAGATGGTGTCGACGAGCTTGCCGAGGGTGCCGAGGACCGGATCGTTTTTCAACTCCTTTTTGCCGACGCCGGTCCAGTTGTCCTTCACCAGCGATCCCACGAGGACGGGGTCAAAATTGTTGCGGTGATTGAAGATGAACACCGCCGGGCGCTGCTTGGTCAGGTTCTCCTCACCGATGACGCGGGTACGAACGCCGTTGGCCGCCAGCAGCATCTGCGGGAACGCAGAGGTGAAGAAACTGACTCCGCGCCTCTTGCTGCGAGTCAGCAGGCCCCAGCCCACCGCGCCGGACGCCGCCGGGATGATCGACCCCACGCCGAGCAGGGTGCGGACCTGACCCATCACGCCGCCGCTGCCGCGACTCCTGAACTCCAGGATCGGCCAACCA
Source organism: uncultured Actinomycetes bacterium (assembly GCA_903862565.1). Lineage (GTDB taxonomy): Bacteria > Actinomycetota > Actinomycetes > Mycobacteriales > Mycobacteriaceae > Mycobacterium. Next base: position 3,129 of record CAIOYU010000039.1, read on the forward strand.
CGCTTGCGGGCGATGTCGGCCATCTTGTCCCCGGGGTTGGTGGGGCGCGGATTGCCGACGAGGTGCATCAGCGCGACGTCTTCGTCGCCGTCGGCGTAGAAGTAGCTCTGCTGGAGGTCGACATTGTTCTCGGCGGCGAACTTCTGCACCGCTGCGGCCTTGCCCGGACCCCACACGATCGGCCGGATCACCTTGCCCGTCAACAGACCGTCGAAATCGACCTCGAACTTGTTGGTCAGCGTGTTGGCGATACCCAGGAAGCGGGCCACCGGTTCGACCTGGATCGTCAGCGCGGAGGAACTGAGCACCACCGTGTGACCCATCTCCAGGTGCGCCTGAACCAGTTCGCGCATCTCCGGATAGATCCGCTTCTCGATCTTCTCCATGAAGAGCCGATCACCGATCTGCTGCAGATCGCTGAGCGGACGCCCGGTCAGCATCTCGGTGGCCTTGTCGATGAGGGACTCGAACTCCATCCGGCCGAACTGGTGGGTGAGTCCGGCAGCGACCATGCTGATGAGTTCGCCGACGCCCATGTCGCGCTTGCGGAAACGTTCCCGCGTGAGGATCACTGCGGTGAACCCTGCGACGAGGGTTCCATCGAGGTCGAAGAATGCGCCGACTGTCGGTCCGTGCGGGCTGGCCTTAACTTCGGCCACCGATCCGGGCAGACGTAGCTCCTTGTCGCTCATGAGTAGGCCACCGATCCGTTCTTGCGATGAGGGGACTGATCCGGAAAATCTGGGAATGAGGCCGGGACCACACGAGGTTCCGGGTCGCCGGCCAACGCCAGCACCTCGTCGAAACCTTTTCGCAGGCATTGGGCGAACAGTTGCGGATCCTCGATGGCGGCGCGGTCATAGCGGGCGGTGACTGTCGCGCGGCCACCGCGCGAGACCAGAACGGCCATCACAGCAACTCCGGGAAGTGGCCCAATTCCATACTGCCGCAACACTTTAGCACCGGCAAGAAAGGTATCGCCGGGGTAGACGGGCACATTGCTGGCCTGGACGTCAGACGCGATCACCGCGCCGCTCATCGCCTCGAGCACCGGATCGGGCAGCAGGGCGAGCATCGGCGCGACAATACTGAGGATGTCGATCGCCGCCTCTTCGCGGCGCGAGGTCATCTGCTTGCGGATCTTCTGAATGCGGACGGCCGGATCGACGACGCCGACTGGAGCAGCGAGGTTGACCCCGGCGAACCGATTGCCACCGGCCGGGTCGGCGTCCGACCGGATGTTGACAGGCACGGCCATCGGCAATGTTCCGATCGGCACGCCGAGTTCCTCGTGATAGAGGCGCAAGGCACCGCACAGCGCTGCCAGGTAGGCGTCATTGACGGAGCCACCGGCCGCGTGGGCAGCCCGGTGCAGGTCGCCGACGGCCATCTCGATGGCCTCGCTGCGGGTCGACAGACTGCGCCGGCGCAGCAATGGTGACGGCGGGGCGGCCCGGCGCACCACCCGGCTTCCGGACCTCAGGTAGTCAATGGCGTCGAGCACCGCCGTCCCGGGACTGCCGACCACCCGGCCCAGCAGGGCCAGCCCCCCCGAGACTGCCCCGCTCACTCCGTCGGCAATCGCCGCGGGGAGATGTTCGATTCCCTCGCGCATGATGTCGTTGGGAGTGAGGTCCTCAGGGATCGGCACGGGCGGTTCTGACCGGGGTGGCGGGTTGCGCTCCAAGTCGTAGATCTCGGCGAACATCGTGGTCGCGCCGACACCGTCGGTCACCGCGTGGCTCAGGTGCAAAAGACTGGCGGCTTTCCCTCCCTCGAGGCCCTCGACGAGGGTCGCCGTCCACAGCGGCCGGGAGATGTCGAGCGGTGACTGCAGGATCACCTCCGCGAGGTCGAGTACCTCGCGCAGGGTCCCGGGTTGCGGGACCCTGACCCGCCGCACGTGGAAATCGAGGTTGAAATCCGGATCGACCACCCAGCGCGCCGGTGCGGTCGGCAGTGTCGGCAGCACGACCTTCTGCCGGAGCCGAAGCGCGCGCCGCGACGCGTTCTCGAAGCGGGTCCGGAAGCGCTCCCAGTTCGGCGCGGTGTCCAGGATCTCCAAGGCCATGATCCCCGAGCGGGTGCGCGGGTTGGCTTCGCCGCGGTGCATCAACAGGTCGAAGGCGCCGAGTTCGGAGGGCAGCCCGGATGCGTCCACCCGGGTGCTCATCGATACCTCCGCACCGGTCTGGACCCCTCCTGTGCCGTTTCGACTGACCTCACCACGCTAGTCCGCGCAGGCCCCTCGCGGAGTCGATTGCAGGCAGGCACAGCGGATGCCACCGATGGCGGGACTCGGCCGGTATTCGATCCGGTCTGCCGCCGGATAGACTTCTGATCGCACTGCCTCCGTAGCTCAGTTGGATAGAGCAAGGGCCTTCTAATCCCTAGGTCGCAGGTTCGATTCCTGCCGGGGGCGCTGGTCAGGGGTGGATTTTGGCTTTCAACCGTTAGCCAGTCCGTCACTAGCTTCGGCGACAGCTATGACAGCTATTTTGAAACAACTTTTGCGACGGTGTGACCTGGCCTTGTTAAGCCGTTGGGGGGCTCCTCGCCCTATGTCCAAAACTAAAGATTTGCGACAGGTCGAGAGATCGCGATGAGAAGCCCCAGGGCTAGTTACAAGCCGTTGGTTCCGTTGGTGCCGTTGACGCCGTTAGAGATGCCGGGA
>CAIOYU010000040.1 GCA_903862565.1 uncultured Actinomycetes bacterium
CCGACCGCACACGGCGGCGAGATCATCGCAGGCCCCTACGCATCATTATTGGCGGCATCGAAGAACCTGGGTCCATCGCGTGCCGACGATGTCCAGCTGACGGTGACGCTGCCGACCGCTGCGCACCCGAGACAGCTCATGGAGTGGTCGCACAACCGCGGACTCGACGTGCGGTGGCAAGCCGGACAGGCGTGGGCGATCGTGACCGGCCCCGCCGAGAGTATCGCTGCCGCGTTCGACGTACCGGTGCGTGACTTCAGGGGTCGGCAGGGACAGCTCTTCTACGCATCCCCTGCGCAGCCGACGTTGCCGTCCGCACTGCGCGGCCACGTCACCGCAGTAGGGCGGATCCTGAGTTACCTGCCTCACCGTGAGGCGCGCCCGATGTTGCCGCTGGACGTGCCCCGGCCCGGATTGAAACCAGCCGAACTGCTCATGGCCTACAACGCGACGCCGTTGGCGGAGGCCGGGTACACCGGCCAAGGTCAAACCGTTGTGGTGTTCGCGTTCGGCGGTTTCGACCAGAGCGACCTCGACATGTTCGCCGACACCATGGAATTACCGCGATTCACTCCCGAGGTGGTCGGCGGCCCACTGAGCGGGATCAGCGCGGAGACCGTGATGGACCTTCAGGTCGTGCACGCCGTCGCACCGGACGCCCGGTTGGTGGTCGTCAACGCCCGTCCCACTGTCGAAGGCGGCGGTACCTTCGAGAAGATCGGCCGGATGTTCGACGATGTAGCCCAGCGTTATCCGCGATCGGTATGGACTCTGTCGATCGGCTGGGGATGTGAGGCCCTAGTCACCGCCGCCGACGTCGCTCCGGTTCGCGCCGCCCTTGTCAATGCACATCGCCGCGGAATCACGGCTTTCGATGCAAGCGGGGATAACGCTGGTTTGGAGTGCAAGGGCGGCAAGGACTGGTCTTCTCCGCCCGGCCCCGCTCAAGTCGGAGTGGACACGATCGCATCGGTGCCGGAGATCACGTCGGTCGGTGGAACGACGCTGTCGACAGATATGCAGGGCCGGTGGCTGGAGGAATGGGGCTGGATCGACCCGCCGCTGTCTCAGGGGTCCAGTGGTGGCGTATCGCGCTTATTCCCCCGGCCCGACTATCAGAGCGCCCTCCCCGACTTCCGGGGCTCGCAGAACCGCCTCGTCCCCGACGTGTCCGCGGTAGCCGACCCGTTCACCGGGGTGCAGATCGTGGTCGGCCAGAATCTCAGCATCGGCGGCGGCACCTCGCAATCCGCGCCGATCTGGGCCGGCATGACGGCGTTGATAAATCAATACATCATCGACAACGGTGGTCGGGCCATCGGCGATATCAACCCGCTTCTCTACCGGATTGCGCAGGGATCGAAATTGCCCGGATTCCGGGATATCACCGCCGGCGGCAACGCCGTCGACACTCCTGTTGAGGGGTACGACCTCGTTACCGGTCTGGGAAGCCCCAACGTGGACAATCTGGCCCGCAATCTGCTTGATGCGCAAAAGGCTCAGTTGGAGGCTTCCGACTACTTGGCCGGCGGAGGCTAGGTGACGTCCGCCGCGTGCCCGGAGTGCGGAAAAGATGTTCCGGCAGGACAGTTCTGCGCGGCCTGTGGTGTGCGGCGGCCACCGGGTCGCAAGGACGGCCGGCTACGTCGCAGCGCCTACGCCGCCGCACCACGGCAACGTGTCCTTCGCCCGTGGGTAGCCAGCTCTCTGTTTCCGCAACTGCCACGGCGCGCGCACGCATATTTCCAGATCGGATTGATTATCGTGCTGGCGACGGCCGCGGGATTCGCCATGCTGCGTTGGCAGGTGCCGGTGGTCGCGATCTCCGTATTCGGTCTACCCGTTCTGTTCGCCGTGTATCTGCGGGAAATCGATATCCGAGGTAATCGCCGGGGCCGGTATTTTGCCCTGGCCGTGGTTCTCGCCCTCGGGTTGGGCGTGGTCTGGGCATTGATTGCGGGTCCGATCGTTGCCGACGCCTATAACGACGGGATGGGCAGGCAGATGACTGCCGCACAGTTTCTTCTGTGCGGGGTGACGATCCCGATCACCTACGGACTTGCCATGGTCGCCCCGGCAGCCCTGGTGCGCGCGGTGGACCGCGCACCCGGGGAGTCACTCGACGGCTTCACCATCGGCGCAGTAGGGGCGACGGTCGTCAACGCTGCCGCCACTGCCACGCTACTGGCGCCGCAGTTGACGATGGGAGTGACCACCGATAGCCAATCTGTCGGCAGTCTGCTTGCCGAGGCGATGGTCGAGGGCGTGGCATGGCCCTTGGGTGCGGTCGCCGTCGGCGGCGTCTTCGGAATTGCGCTGTGGTTCATCCCCGCGACCAACGCCCCCCGGCGTTACCGCAAGACCGTCGTCATCCCGGCGGCCTTGGGCGGGGCAGTGGCCTTCGCAGTCGCGATGGGGATCGTGGATATCGCACCGTTGCCACTGGCGCCCTACATCGCGTTTCAACTACTGACTGCGCTAGTGGCGGTGTTGGCGGTGAGGGCCGTAATTGCGGACGCTCTGCTGCACGAGGAAACAGATGACACCGGTAACGAACCAATTCGGTGCGAGGAATGCGATCGCGTCGTGGCACGCATGGCGTTCTGCGGCGACTGCGGAATCGCAATCCGCGCGGCGTCGCGAACCTCTCGGGCGCGCCGGACCTCCACCGCGGAACCGCAGCGCAAGGTCTCCGCTCTGAGCGTATTGGGACCGATGGTCGGCGGCGTGGGTGCCGCGGTAATCGCGGTGGTCCTGGTAGCGATACTCATCAAGCCGGCGCCTGCGGCATATGTGTGTCCGCCCGAGTGCGGCGTGCCGTCGATGGGTAAACCGGTCGAGACCAACCCGCGCTATAGCGGAGACAACAGTGCATTCTCCGTCGCCTATCCGGGCGAAGGTACCGCCTACGAGGTGACATTCGATCCGCCGGGGATCAACGGTGTCCAACTCAAGTACGTCGGTGGCGATACAGGCATGCTGACCTTCTTCGGTGAGCCGGCGAAGAACCGCACGCCCGAACAGGTTGTGCAAGGGGTCCTGAAAGCCAAGTACCCTACTGCCGCAATCGCTTACGAGATCCCCAACGCCTCCGTCGGTTACGAACCGGGTTACGGGGTCATCGCTGACGTATACCCGCGCGATACGTCAAGCACCTTCAATCGGCTGCGAGTCATCGTCATGGCAGCGATCAGACATGACTACGCGTTGATAGCGACGGCCTCCGGCCCGTATCACGAGTTCAGCCCGGACTACGGGCCCGGCCATCCGTCCGGAGCCAACCTCGAAGTCGCCATGGACATGGGCAAGTACGTCAACAG
>CAIOYU010000041.1 GCA_903862565.1 uncultured Actinomycetes bacterium
AACGTTCCCCGGCGGGCAAGCCCGATTACGCCTGGGCGAAGAAGCACACGGAGCAAGTGCCGGCCGGCGAGTCGACGCGGTAAGGCTTACACCCGGCGGGCTGCGAAATCCGCTGCCTGGGAAACCATCCCGTTCACCCCATAGAGCAGATGCGTGACGACGTCAGGACTGCCCACCGCGCCGTTGCAGATCGGGTCGCCGTCGATGCACAGGTCGATGGTCTTGTTCGCGTAAAGCGGTCCGATCACCAGGGGTGGAATCTGCATGGACGTCAGCAGGTTCGCCGACGGCTTGCCGAACAGTGCGACCGCAGCGACGCGATCGGCCACCGCCGGCCCGGCCGTAGCGCCGTTGGCGGTCAACAGGGCCATCACTCCCGCCCCTTGGGAGAACCCGCCCAACACCATCTTGGTGCCAGGGCATCGGGCTGCCATATCGCGAACGTGATTGGCTGCGTCGGCCTCACCGGCGAGGGCCGACGAATAGTCCATGGTGGCGGGGTAATTCACCGGATACACCGTGACGGTCTTGGCGCCTCCGATGTCGGAGGTGAGAGCGTCGACGAATGTCTGTCCGGTGCCGCCAAGGCCTGCCGGCTCATTGGACCCGCGCGCAAAGGCGATATCGACGTCCGGACACGGCTCAGCGGTCGCAGAGGGAACAGCGATCAACGGCAGCACCGAGATCAACGCGAGCAGAGCGATTCTGAGTGTGAGCAGCACGGGCGTCACTCTATCTCCGAGATCTCGAAGACCGGATCGGCGCAGTTCAGCGCCTCGGCAGCGAGTACCCGTTTGAGCGTCTTGAACGTCTCGGTCCGCGGTAATGAGGTTGCGATGCGCACCACCGCCGGCCACTGCTTGGGCCCGAGGTCGTCCTGGGCGGCGAGAAAGGTCGTGAAGTCGGCCGGGTCGAACGAAGTTCCCTCGGAGATGAGCAGAGCCGCCATGACCCGGTCGCCGACGGTGTCGGGGATGCCGTAGACCGCCGCCTCCGTCACCCCCGGGTAACGCATCAATACGCGCTCAATCGGGGCGGTCCCGAGGTTCTCGCCGTCCACGCGCATCCAATCACCCAGGCGCCCGGCGAAATACACGAAGCCGTCCTCGTCGCGATAGGCGAGGTCCCCGCTGTGGTAGACGCCGCCGGCCATGCGTGCGGTTTCCGCTTCGGGGTCCTTGTAGTACCCGCGGAAGTGCCCTCTGCCTTCGAGATTGACCAATTCGCCGACGAGTCCGGGCGGGCAGGGTTCTCCGGTGTCGACGTCGAGGATGTCCAGATCCGGTGTGAGCCGGCCCAGTGAGCCCTCCGGGGTGTCGGGGGTGCGGCCGATCGCGACGCCGCCCTCGCTGGAACCGAAGGCGTCGATCACCGTGACGCCGAACCGTTGCGCGAAGCGCTGAAGATCCGGAGTGGCCCCCTCGTTTCCGTACACGATCCGCAAGGGATTGTCGTCGTCGTCAGGCTGCGGCGGCGTCGCCAGGATGTAGGACAGCGGCTTGCCGACGTAGTTGGCGTAGGTGGCGTGGAAGCGGCGGACATCGGGCAGGAACTGCGACGCGGAGAACTTGCGCCGCAACGCTATTGAGGCACCTGCGGCGACGGCGGGTGACCATCCGGCCATCACCGCGTTGGAGTGGAACATCGGCATCGACACGTAGCAGGTGTCGGACGGTCCCAACCCCATTCTCTCGGCGAGCATCACCCCGGGGAAGGCGACCTTCTCGTGGGTGCAGCGCACCGCCTTGGGTTCCCCGCTGGTGCCGGAGGTGAAGATCAGCATGAACAAGTCGTCAATGGCACAGTCGGCGAAAGTGACAGGAGAGTCGCGGAATCCGGCCAATTCGGCGGCCCACTCGGGGGAGGTGACGTCGAGAACCGGCATCCCCTCGGGGACGAAGTCGGGACCGTAGGAGGCCGGGTCGGCGTCGGTGAGAACCAGTTGGCAGTCGGCATGGGTGATGTCTCGGCGTAGTGCCGGCCCCCGACGGGTGGGATTCAGCCCGACCGGGACGATCCCGCTGAGCCCGGCGGCCACCAGCACCGCCGAGAACAGTGGCGTATTGCCCAGGAGCACACCGACATGGGGCGGCCGGTCCGGGTCGAGTCGGGAGCGCAGCAGTGCGGCGAGGTCTGCACCGGTCTGGATGTGCTGGCGCCAAGTCGAATACGAGCCGTCGTCGGCGTGGATGCCGCGGTCGTCGACCGACGCCAGTGGCTTCAGCAGGCGTGTGACTGTGGGCGGCACTAGACAGGTGTGTCGGCGAGTTCGCTGCCGATGACCCGCAGAGCCGAGGTGGCGCCGCCGAGGGCGAACTCGATCTGCTTGGCCGTGATGAAGTAGCGGTGCACCGGATGGTCCATGTCTATCCCCACGCCGCCGTGGACGTGCACCGTGGTGTGCGCCACCCGGTGTCCCGCGTCGGCGGCCCAGAACGCTGCGGTGGCCACTTCCGCGTCGGCGGGGAGGTCCTCCGAGAGCCGCCACGCCGCCTGGGTCAGAGTGAGGCGCAGGCCCTTGACGTCGATGTAGCCGTCAGCCAGACGCTGGGCCACTGCTTGGAAGCTGCCGATCGGCCGGTCGAACTGCTCCCGGGTGCGTGCGTACTCGGCAGTCAACTCGAGGGCTCGTTCCAGTACACCGAGTTGGTAGGCGGCGAGGCCGACGGCGCGGCGTGCCGTCAGCCAGTCGAGCACGTCTGCGTCGCCGATGAACTGACCGTCGACTCCTGCCAGATCCAGTTCGCCGGCGCTGTTCAGGCCGGTGGTCTGCAGTGCGATCACTGATATCCCGGGATCATCAGCGGCGACCAGGAACACCCCCGTGCCGCTCTCGGTCTCGGCGGGAACCAGAAAGGCGTCGGCGACCGGGCCGAACGGCACCTGGGTGCGGGATCCGGTCAGGTGGAAACCGTCACCAGCGGCTACTGCCCGCACGGGTCCCTGACCCCATTCGCCGTCGAGTGCGACGGTGACCACCTTCTCGCCGGCGGCGGCCGATTCCGCCCACTCGGTCGCGCTCCCGAACCGTGCCAGCGCGCCCGCGCCCAGCATCGCCGACTCCAGGTACGGAACAGCGGCAAGTTGCCGGCCCAGCGCCGTGAGAATGGCCGTCTGCTCCAGCACACCGAATCCGCCCCCGCCGATGGATTCCGGGGCGGCCGCCCCGACCACGTCGGCATCGATCAGGTTGCGCCACAACGCCCTATCGAAGCGCTGGTCCAGGCCGTCCAGTTCACGCTGATGCTCAGGCGTGCACACCGATTCGACGATGGTGCGAACCAGCCCGGAAAGATCCTGCGCTGCTTCGGTTCTGGTGAAGTCCATGAATCCCTCTCAACGGTTCCGGGGCAGGCCGAGTGCCACCATGCCGATGATGTCGCGCTGAACCTCGTTGGTGCCGCCGCCGAACGTCAGGATCAGCGCCGCGCGGTGCATGCGCTCCACCCGGCCGCGCAGAAGAGCGCCGTGGGAGTCCTGACGCAGCGTGGCCGACGGGCCGAGGACCTCCATGAGCAGCCGGTAGGCCTCGGTGGCGAACTCGGTACCGAAAACCTTCGCCGCGGAGGCGTCCGCCGGTGAGGGAGCGGTTGCCGCGGAGGAGGCTAACTCCCAGTTGATAAGCTTGAGGTATTCGGCCTTGGCGTGCACCCGTGCCAGATTGAGTTGCACCCATTCGGAGTCGATCAGCCGGTTGCCGCGTACGTCTTTCGCGGTTTGTGCCCACTCGCGCACCTGGTTGAGTGCGGTGAAGATCGGCTGGGCCGAAACCAGCGCCACACGTTCGTGATTGAGCTGGTTGGTGACCAGCTTCCAGCCGCCGTTCTCCTCACCGACCCGGTTGGTCACCGGCACTCGCACATCCGAGTAGTAGGTGGCGCTGGTCGACGGGCCCGCCATGGTGTGAACCGGGGTCCAGGAGAATCCCTCGGCGGAGGTCGGCACGATGAGCACGGAGATCCCACGGTGCTTCTTGGCTTCGGTGTTGGTGCGCACTGCGAGCCAGACATAGTCGGCGTATTGGATGAGGCTGGTCCACATCTTCTGTCCGTTGACCACGTAGTCGTCACCGTCGCGGACCGCTGAGGTACGCAGATTGGCCAGGTCGGTGCCGGCCCCCGGTTCGGAATAGCCGATGGAGAAGTGGATCTCGCCCGCCGCGATCTTCGGAAGGTAGAACGACTTCTGCTCGTCGGTGCCGAACGCCATGATCGTCGGCGCGACGCTGTTGATCGTGAGGAACGGGACCGGCGCTCCGGCGATGGCGGCCTCGTCGGTGAAGATCAACTGGTCCATCGCCGAACGGGCCTGGCCGCCGTATTCCGTCGGCCAGCCCAGCGCCAGCCACCCGTCACGGCCCATCTGGGCCACGGTGTCGCGGTAGACGGTCCCGCTGCCGTACTCACCCGATGTCGAACTCAGCGCCTCCCGGCGCTCCGGGGTGATCAGGGTGGCGAAGTAGGACCGCAGTTCGCGGCGCAACTCGTCCTGCTCCGGGGTGTAGCTGATCCGCACGCCTGCGTCCTCCCGGTTGGGCGGGATCTTGCCGAACCCGCCGATGTCCCTCGGTTGTAACACGTTCTAGTCTTAGGGTCCAGAAGGATCTCATCGGCCTGGCAAGGAGGAGTCATGCGCGTCGTCGTTGACCGAGATCGCTGTGAAGGTAATGCCATCTGCGTGGGAATCGCCCCCGACCTGTTCGTGCTCGATGAGGACGACTACGTGATGGTGACGAAGGACCCGATCCCCGCCGACGAGGAGGCACTGGCCGAACAGGCCATCGCCGACTGCCCGCGTGCGGCGCTGACCCGCAAAGACTAGAGGCCCTCACCGTGCCCGGCACTGATGCAAGCCTGGACCTGAGTGGCCGGGTCGCTGTGGTCACCGGAGCGGCCGCCGGACTGGGGCGCGCGGAGGCGGTCGGACTGGCGCGCAGTGGAGCGACCGTCGTCGTCAACGACATGCCGCAGGCGTTTGACGCCTCAGACGTCCTCGACGAGATCGCCGCCGCCGGCGCCCGCGGCGTGGCCGTTGCCGGTGACATCAGTCAGCGCTCCACCTCGGACGAGTTACTGACGTGCGCAGAGGCGATGGGCGGGTTGGACATCGTGGTCAACAACGCCGGGATCACCCGCGACCGCATGCTGTTCAACATGAGCGACGACGACTGGGATGCGGTCATCGCTGTCCACCTGCGCGGGCACTTCCTGCTCACCCGCAACGCCGCG
>CAIOYU010000042.1 GCA_903862565.1 uncultured Actinomycetes bacterium
GCCAGACAGGTGACCTGGAGGCCGCGGTGTTCGACGGTATCGACAGCGCGGAGGTCGCGGCGGCGAACACGGGTGCCTGGTGCGGCGCGACCGTGGCTGGCACGAGGCACGGTCACCTCGACGAGGTCGGGGGCGGTCGTCATGAGTCCGAGCCACCATGCCGCTGCAAGCCCACTCGCCACGACGCCGGAGGCCTTTGATCGGTTCCACGTCGGCGTGGTTTCGTGCGCTGAGCGCTCGTCAGCGCGCCGACTTCACCCGCGCGACGCCGGCTGACCGCAACTCCAATGCCGCCAGCCCGTGCACGGCCGCAGGTTCCTGACGGCGCCACGCGCCGACCGGGTCGGGGCTGACCTCAGTGAGCTTTCGCAGCGGCCGGTTGGCCAGCGCGCGCAGCGCCAGCAATTGCACCCCGGAGGGGTTCTGGGCGAGGGCGATCACCGTCCACTTTCGGCGGAAAAACCGGATCCGGAGAAACAGCCACGGCATTCCGACAGCCAGGATCGGAGGGGAGGCGACTGCGATCGCCAACAGAACTGCAAGCCAGGTCGAGGTGGTGTTGAGGTTCTGTCCGGCGCCGGCCAGGTCCATGGCAGCCTCGCTGGCCGCTCGCAGTGGTTTGGCGACCGTGTCACCCACCAGGGGAATCCGGTCGGCGCTGTCCCCGGCCGAGCCTAGGTTGTCGGCGATCCCGGTCGCGCCGTCCTTCACCTGCGTGCCGACTTTGGCGATCGTCGAGATCGCATGGTGCACCCCCAGACCGACGAGCACCCACACCGTGATCCATGCGGCGATCAGCAGATCGCTGACCAATTGGCCCACCAGCCGGGCTGGTGTGGTGGCGTAGGGAAGGAAACGGGACTTCATGCGCTTGATCCCAGCACAGGGCAACCCCCGCGGGCCGTTAGGCTGGCGCGGTGCGTCCCGCCCTGACCGACTACCAACACCTGGCCAGCGGCAAAGTCCGCGAGCTGTACGGCATTGACGACGAGCACCTGTTGTTCGTCGCCACCGACAGGATCTCAGCCTTCGACTTCATCCTGGCCCCTCCGATTCCCGACAAGGGCCGCATCCTGACGGCGATGAGCGTGTTCTTCTTCGGGCTGATCGATACCCCCAACCACCTGGCCGGACCACCCGATGACCCACGCATCCCCGAGGATATCCTCGGCCGCGCGCTGGTTGTCCGCCGATTGGACATGGTTCCGGTGGAATGTGTGGCTCGCGGCTACCTCACCGGCTCGGGGTTGGCGGACTACCAGCGCACCGGTGCGGTGTGCGGCATCGACCTGCCGGCCGGGCTGGTCGAGGCCAGCAAGTTCGACCACCCGCTGTTCACCCCGGCGACCAAGGCTGAACTGGGGGCCCATGACGAGAACATCCCGTTCGACCGGGTTGTCGAACTCGTCGGTGTCGAACGTGCGAACGAGCTCAGGGACTTGACGTTGGGAACGTACGCCCGGGCGTCCGACCACGCCCGGGCCAAAGGAATCATCGTCGCGGACACCAAGTTCGAATTCGGGATCGACCGGGATGGCCGACTGGTGCTCGCCGACGAGATCTTGACCCCGGACTCGTCCCGGTACTGGCCTGCGGACACCTACCGGGTGGGTACGGCGCAGCCCAGCTTCGACAAACAGTTCGTTCGCAACTGGCTGTCCAGCCCGGAATCCGGCTGGGACCGCCATGGTTCCACAGCACCGCCGCCGCTACCTGCCGATGTCGTCACGGCCACCCGGGAACGCTATATCGAAGCCTACGAACGTATTTCGGGGCTCAAGTTCGCTGACTGGATCGGAGCCCCAGCCCTATGAAAGCACCGAGACCGAAACGGACGGAGACCCGTCGCGAACACCACGACGACGTCTTTATCGACCACTACGAGTGGATGCGCGACAAGTCTGCCCCGGAGGTCATTGCGCACCTGGAGGCGGAGAACGCCCATGTGGAGGACGAGACCGCCTACCAGGAGCCGTTGCGGCAGCAGATCTTCGACGAGATCAAAGCCCGCACCAAGGAGACCGACCTCTCGGTGCCGATCCGTCGTGGCGACTGGTGGTACTACGGCCGCAGCTTTGAAGGAAAGCAGTACGGAGTGCATTGCCGTTGCCCGATAACGGGTCCTGACGACTGGGAACCGCCCACACTCGACGAGCACACCGATGTCACCGGCGAACAGGTGCTGTTCGACGAGAACGACGAAGCCGACGGCCACGACTTCTTCGCCCTCGGCGCCTGCAGCGTCAGTCCAGACGGCAACGTATTGGCGTACTCGACAGACATCGTCGGTGATGAGCGGTACACGTTGCGGTTCAAGGACTTACGCACCGGTGAGCTGTACCCCGACATCATCACGGGCATCAACGCGGGGCTGACGTGGGCCGCCGACAGCGTGACTGTGTACTACACCACGGTCGACGAGGCGTGGCGTCCGAGCACGGTGTGGCGCCACCAGCTGGGTGCGACCGGGAACGACGAGCAGGTGTTCAACGAGCCTGACGAACGGTTCTGGATCGCCGTCGGTCGCACCCGAACGAATGCCTACATCGTCATCGTCGTCGGGTCGTCAGTGACCTCCGAGGTCCTCATCGCTGACGCGTCTGACCCGCAGGCCCAGTTCAGGACAGTGCTGCCCCGCCGCGATGGCATCGAGTACACCGTCGAACACGCCATAGTCGACGGGCAGGACCGTTTCCTGATCCTGCACAACGACGGCGCGGTGAACTTCACGCTGGTGGAGGCCCCCGTCGATGACCCGACAAATCAGAAGCCGCTGATCCCTCCGCGGGATGACGTTCGCCTCGAGGGGGTCGATGCCTTCGCCGGCCACGTCGTGGTGCACTACCGGCGCGATGCCCTTCCGAAGCTGCAGCTGTGGCCTATCGTTCCCGGTGGTTACGGAACGCCCGAGGAGATCACCTTCGACTCGGAGTTGATGGCCTGCGGGTTGGGCGGAAACCCGAACTGGGCTTGCCCGAGGCTGCGGGTAGGGGCGACATCGTTCCTCTCCCCGATGCGCATCTACGACATCGACCTATCGACCGGGGAGCGCATTCTGCTGCGCGAACAGCCCGTCCTCGGCGACTACCGCCGCGAGGACTACATCGAGCGCCGCGATTGGGCCGTCGCGGATGACGGTACGCGAATCCCGATCTCGCTCATTCATCGTGCCGGACTGGAATTCCCGGCCCCCGCAGTGCTCTACGGATACGGCGCGTACGAATCCAGCGAAGACCCGCGCTTCTCGGCGGCGCGGCTGTCGATGCTCGACCGCGGAATGGTGTTCGCAATCGCCCATATTCGTGGCGGTGGTGAGATGGGCCGACTGTGGTACGAGAGTGGCAAGCTGCTGGAGAAGAAGAACACCTTCACCGACTTCATTGCCGCCGGAACGCATCTCGTCGACTCCGGTGTGACTCGACCGCAGAACCTCGTCGCACTCGGCGGCAGTGCAGGCGGCCTTCTGATGGGTGCAGTGGCCAACATGGCCCCCGACTTGTTCGCCGGGATACTCGCTGCCGTTCCCTTCGTCGACCCGCTCACCACGATTCTGGACCCCTCACTGCCGCTGACCGTCACCGAGTGGGATGAGTGGGGAAACCCCTTGGAGGACAGCGATGTCTACTTCTACATGAAGTCCTATTCGCCGTATGAGAACGTCGAGGCCAAGGAGTATCCGGCGATCCTGGCGATGACCTCGCTCAACGACACCCGGGTGTTCTACGTCGAGCCTGCGAAGTGGGTTGCCACACTGCGCCACCACAAGACCGATGGGCACCCGGTGCTGCTTCGCACGCAGATGGCGGCGGGCCATGGCGGGATCAGCGGACGTTACGAGCGGTGGAAGGAGGCGGCGTTCCAGTACGCGTGGTTGTTGGCGACGGCGGATCCGAAACGGTTCGGCAGGGGGTCGCGACCCTAGACAGGGTTTCTGCCAATTCGTGTCAAAGCGGCACCCCGTGGGTAAGGGGTGCTCAAGGTACTATTGCCGAGGCTAACTCGGGCCAGCAAGGGGCAGCGATGAACGTTATTGCACGCTACGCGCGCAGCTATTCGCAGAACGCGAGGGCCAAACGCGCGGAGGTCTTCCGGCGCCTTTTCACCGTGGGGCCCGACACGAAGGTGCTTGATCTGGGTTCCGAGGCTGGCGATCACATTGCGCAGCTGTTAGCAGGCACGCGTATCACGCCAGCCAACGTCTACATCGCCGACATCGACGGCGACGCGGTCGCCGAGGGCGCCCGCCGGTATGGGTTCACCCCAGTCGTTATCAACGAGTCGGGGCGGCTTCCGTTTCCGGACGGCTACTTCGACATTGTGCACTGCTCTTCTGTCGTTGAACACGTGACGGTCCCGAAAGCCGACGTGTGGAGTCTTCGCTCAGGGCGCGAGTTCCGGAATCGGTCCCTTGAGGCCCAAGGTAAATTCGCGCAGGAGATCAAGCGGGTCGGTCAGCAGTATTACGTGCAGACTCCTGACAGGTGGTTCCCGGTGGAAAGCCATAGCTGGTTGCCTTTCGTCGGTTGGCTGCCCAGGAGAGTGTTGATCCCTGTTCTGCGGCTGACGAATTCGTTCTGGGTCAAGCAGACGTCCCCCGACTGGCATCTGCTGGATTCGCGGCAGATGTCGCTTCTCTTCGAAGGCCGACCCGTGGTCAAGGAGAAGTCCTTCGGCATGGTGAAGTCGATCACTGCGTGCAAGGTCGAACCCACCAGTTGATTCGTGGGAAGGCGCTCAGCGCCCCGTCCCACTTGCGGTCGTAGCGATCCCCCGTCGACCGGGATCACCGCGCCGTTCAGGTACGAGCCTGCCCGGCTGGCCAGGAACACCGCGATCCCGCCCATGTCGTCGTCACGACCGATGCGGCGCAGTGGTGCA
This sequence comes from uncultured Actinomycetes bacterium, assembly GCA_903862565.1. Taxonomy (GTDB): domain Bacteria; phylum Actinomycetota; class Actinomycetes; order Mycobacteriales; family Mycobacteriaceae; genus Mycobacterium. The sequence continues at coordinate 4,879 of CAIOYU010000042.1, forward strand.
GCGGCGGCAATGGCCTCGCCGAAGGCATCGAGGGTGGCGGCCATCATCTTCGACGGGAAGGGTCCAGGTGCGATTGCGTTGACCGTGATGTGCTGCGGCCCAAGTTCTTTGGCCAAGACCCTGGTCAGCTGATGCAATGCGGCCTTGCTGGCCGAGTAGGAGTACGTAGGCATCGGGCTGACGTAGATAGCGTCGATGCTGCCGATGTTGATGATCCTGGCCGGGTTGTCCTGGGTGCCTGCCGAACGCAGGGCGGGGAGCAGTTCCTGCACCATCCAGAACGGGGACTTCACGTTGAGGTCCAGGACGCGGTCCCATGCTGCGGCGGGGAAGGACTCCAGCGGCTCGCCCCAGGTCGCCCCGGCGTTGTTGACCAGGATGTCCAGCGCATCGGCATCCGCCCGCACGTCGGCAGCCAGGCGGGCGCATTCTTCCTGGCGGGACAGGTCGGCAGCCACACCGCGCACCGGGCCGAATTCCGAGAGTGCCGCGACCGCCTGGTCCACGGCGTCGGCCTTGCGAGAACTCACCACCACCGAGGCGCCGGCCTGGAGGAGTACGCGGGCGATCATCAGACCGATACCGCGGGTGCCACCGGTGACCAGAGCGGTCTTGCCGATCAGGCCGAAGAGTCGTTCCAGATCCGCTGTGCTCACCCGGAGAACCGTACCGAGTTTTCCTCGGACAGCACCCGGAAGTCGGTGTCGCACATCTCGGTCAGCCGCCCGTAATAGATGCCCCTGGCTTCCGGGGCGATGATGCCCTGGTGAATGGGCACGGCATGGGTCGGCGCCACGGCCCGTAAGTAATCCACCGCCTCGGAGATCTTCATCCATGGCGCTGCGGCCGGAGTGGCCAGCACCTGGATCGGTTCATCGGGCACGAACAGCGCATCGCCGGGGTGCATCAGCCGCGCCGGATGCCCGGCGTCGCCGATGAGATAGGACGTGTTGTCGATCACGGGGATCTCCGGATGGATGACGGCATGCCGGCCGCCGACTCCCCGGATGGTCAACCCTTCGACCGTGAACTCATCCCCGGCGTGCACCGCGCGCCAGGCACCGCCGAGCATCGCGGCGGTCTGCGGGTCGGCGTACAGCGCCGCGCCAGGATTGGCGTCCACCAGAGCGGGTAACCGTTGCGGGTCGGCATGATCGGGATGCTGGTGGGTGATGAGGATCGCCGAGAGGCCGGTGATGCCTTCGAAGCCGTGCGAGAAGGTGCCGGGATCGAACAACAACCGCCCGACACCGAAGTCCGCCAGCAGGCATGAATGGCCGAAGTGCGTCAACTCCATGCTCACGATTGTGCGCCAACAGGAGGCGGTGAATGCGAAGAGCCCTCACGGCGGACGCAACTGTGCACTGCCTACATCGGGTCGTGCCCATGACCCGCCGGTAAGATCAACCGAACCAGCCGTCGACCTTAGAGGAGCCCCGTGGCCCGGGTAGTTGTCAGCGTGATGCCCAAAGCCGAGATCCTCGACCCGCAGGGTCAGGCGATCGTCGGCGCGCTCGGCCGACTCGGGCATCCCGGGATATCGGAAGTCCGGCAGGGCAAGCGCTTCGAGCTTGAGGTGGACGACGCCGTCACCGACGAGGAACTCGCCGAGATCGCCGAGGCTCTGCTGGCCAACACCGTGATCGAAGACTGGAACGTCACCCGGGAGCCGTCATGACCGGCCAGCGAGAAGCCGAAGGCGGATCGCGCATTGGGGCACGCGTCGGGGTCATCACGTTCCCGGGGACCCTCGACGACGTCGATGCCGCCCGGGCGGCGCGTCTGGCCGGCGCCGAGGCCGTCAGCCTCTGGCACGCCGACGCCGACCTCAAAGGGGTGGACGCTGTCGTCGTGCCCGGCGGCTTCTCCTACGGCGACTACCTGCGTTGCGGGGCCATCGCGAAGTTTGCACCGGTGATGGGCGAGGTCATCGCGGCGGCGGGTCGTGGTCTGCCGGTTCTGGGTATCTGCAACGGTTTTCAGATCCTCTGTGAGGCCGGGTTGCTCCCAGGAGCGCTGGCCCGCAACGCAGGACTGCACTTCGTCTGCCGCGACGTCTGGTTGAAGGTCGACTCGATCACCACCGCGTGGACCTCCCGCTACGAGTGGGGTGCCGAGCTGTTGGTGCCGTTGAAGTCCGGCGAAGGCCGTTATGTGGCAAGCGAATCGGTGCTCGACGAACTCGAAGGCGAAGGCCGGGTGGTGTTCCGCTACGCCGATAACATCAACGGGTCGATGCGCGACATCGCGGGGATCAGCTCGGCCAACGGACGGGTCGTCGGCCTGATGCCGCATCCCGAGCACGCCACCGAGGCCTTGACCGGTCCGTCGGACGACGGATTGGGCATGTTCTACTCGGTGCTCGACATGGTGTTAGCGCACTCTGGAGCGCTTCACTCGGCTAACTCGTAGAGATCCTCTGGGGGATTGCTGGCCCTGGAACGAGCTAGGAAAACGAAAACTATGCCCAATGCGGAACGTGTCACAAGAAGCATTACGCACCATGGTGAGGGCCCGTTCTGGGATGACCGTACGAACCGCATGCTCTTCATGGACTTACTTGCCGGCGCAGTGGTCGCCCTCGACGAGTGCGGTCAAACTACCCGTCACGGGGTTCCAAGTCCGGTCGCCTCCATGATTCGGCGTCGAAGTTCAGGCGGCTTCGTCATCGCGACTGAACGTGGCATCTACTTCGCTGACGAAGCATTGTCTTCTTTTGAGCAGGCGGTCGAGATCACGTCAGACACGAGAGTGCGTACCAACGACGGTGGCTGCGATAGGGGGGGAGGCCTCGTAATCGGCACAATGGCGTACGACGAAACGCCTGGATTGGGCAAGCTTTACCGCGTTACTCCGGAATGCCGCGTTGTCGAGATGATTTCTTCGGTTTCTATTTCTAACGGAGTCCAATGGTCCGCTGACGGTACTCTCGCCTACTACGTCGATTCACCGACGCGGCGGGTGGACGTCTTTGGTGTCGACCCCATCACCAACACATGGTCGTCCCGACGTCCGCTCGTCCAGATTGACTCTACTCGGGGTGTTCCAGACGGTTTTGCGATCGACGAGCAGGGCGGGCTGTGGATCGCGTTGTGGGGGGCGGGTGCGGTCGGCCATTACGACAGTTTGGGTCGCCTCGTGGAGATGATCAGCGTGCCGGGTGTCTCGCAAGTAAGTTCCTGCGCGTTCGGTGGAACCGACCGTAACGTCCTGTACATCACAACGTCCCGTTCGGGCCTGGCCGCAAATCAAGAGCCCGACGCCGGATCCGTTTTCGCGATCGCCACGGAAACGCAGGGTGCGCTGCAATGCGAGTTCGCCGGTTAGGACTTTCGGCGGTTCGTTACTCGGAACCAAGGCGTGCGGTCGCGCCGCCATCGACAGTCAAGACGGATCCTGTGACGAATCTTGCATCGTCGCCGATCAGAAACGACACCGCTCCTGCGACGTCGCTAGGCTCCCCGATGCGGCCTAATGCTGTGCGCTGACGCAATACGGCCTTGCGCTCCTCTGCTGACGCTTCACCCCAGCGGGCGAATCCCTCTCGCAGCTTGGCGGTATCAATTGCGCCCGGTGCGACCGCGTTCACTCGGACGTGAGGACCGAGGTCCAAAGCGGCGGAGCGTACCCAGCCTTCCAACGCCGCTTTGGTCGTTGCATATGCGGTGACACCTCCGGTTGTCGCGTGGCCGTGAACGCTCCCGATCACAACGACGGATCCATCGTTTGACGCGAGTTTCTGTCGAGTGCCCGTGACCAGCATGTCAACGGCAAGCACATTCACCCGCAGCGTGTCTGACCATTCGTCAAGGCATGTGTCCCCTGTGCCCGCTATCGGCTGGACCGCTGCGTTGTGTACGACGGCTTTTATTTCGTAGTCTCTGGCCAGATCTTGCCCGAGCTTGATCAGCGCCCCGGACTCGCGGAGGTCGAACCGGATTTGAACGTCGGCCGCAGGCGCGTCGTAACGATCGATCCCGAGTGCGATGTACCCGTCCTTGCGCATGCGTTCGCACAGCGCGGCACCGATTCCTCCCGCAGCTCCAGTGATGATGACTGCGCGAGTCACTTGGCGAGCTCCTCGATGAGAAAGTCAACTGCAGTTGCGCTCGCCCGCAGGACCCCTTCCCTGGTGTTTGATCCGTTGTGCGACCCCAGAACAACGTTGGGCAGTCTCCGGAGTTCGCTATCGAGGGGCAATGGCTCGATTTCGAAGACGTCCAGTGCCGCGCCTGCAATTTGACCTGCCCTGAGGACTTTGATTAGGTCGGACTCCAGCACGACTGGGCCTCGCGCCACATTCACCAGAAACGCGTCGCGGCGCAGCAGCGAGAGGCGATCGGCGTTCATCAAATGAAAAGTCTGAGGCGTAAGTGGACAGGCAAGGACGATGAACCGACTGGTAGCCAGGAGTTCGTTCAAGGCGAGGACATTTACATCCGAAGGTGCGTTGTTGACGTACGGGTCGAAAGCGACGACATCCATATCGAAGCCGTTTCCGCGCTTGGCGATCTCGCGTCCGATACTGCCCAGACCAACGACCCCGAGCCTTGCGCCAGCCAGGGTCACACCCTCCGCCTTCGGCCACTCGCCTCTCCGAACGGCCGCGTCGACTGTGATGTAGCCCCGCGCGAGGTTCAGGATGTACCCGAACGCCGAGTCGGCAACTTCCTGCCCGAAGACCCCTGGGGTGTTGCGAACGCTCACGCCCTGTTGATGGGCTGCCTCGAGGTCGACTGAATCCATTCCGATTCCCCAACGAACAACGGCTTTGAGGTTGGGTGAATCCTCAAAGAACCGGCGATCCAGTTGATCGTCGCCCGCGATGATACCCACAAGGCGCGGGCCGAACGCCAATAGTTCAGCTGCCGAAAACTGTTGACGTCCAACGAGTTCAGGAGCAACGACCTCGTAACCAAGGCTTTCGATCCGCGCGCGGTGTCGCGGTAGTTCAACCTGCATTTGTCGACATGTTACGAGTATCAGCGGTGAAATCATCCTGGAACCTGATCGAGTTGGGCTATGGCGATCGCTAACGAAAAGTCTGACTCGGTATCGATATCAACGGCTTCGAGGGGCAACACTTCGAACATCTTCGGACGGGCACCGATACGGTTGCGCCGCTGCCGAAGCAACTCGGGCGTAAAGATGAAAAAGCATGAGTTCTCGATATACAGCGGGGCGAGGTCCTGGGTTCGGAGCAGGACCTCCGGGTTGTGATTCACTGGCCGCGCTTCAGCATCCCAGAGGCGGGCCTGCAGCAAAGTGACACTAAAGACGGAGTCGAAATCATGACCGGTTCCGGCGAACAGTTGCAGCGCTTCTGAAACTGTCGTGGCCTGGAGAAACGGATTCGTTGAATGAGTCTGCAGCACGACATCAGCATCGACTTGATTCAGTGTGTTGAGTAGTACATCATTCATCGCAATTGATCCGTCGCGAAGATGCTCCGGCCTCCGCAATACACGGACGTTCGGAAAATACGCTGCGCAGTCGTCGATGATGAAGTCGCTGTCGGTATCGATCACGATCGTGTCTATTTCCGCAACCGAACTCAGCGTCCGGACAATGTGGTGATATAGGGGAATACCCGCCAGTGGTCTGTAATTCTTCCCGGGAACGCGCTCACTGTTGTGACGCATGGGGACAATTGCGACGGTGCGGCTCATTGCTCTCTTCCGGCGGGCTTTTTAGGTGTCTTCGGAGTATTCAATCTTGAGTCCCGGCTCGGCAGGCGCCTGGGAGTTGCCCGGATTCGCGGGATAGTAGAAGCGCTCCAGCAGGCGGGCCGACACGTGATCGGGGGCTCTGAAGCCTTCCCAGGCGCCGATAAACTGCGCGATTCGGAATTGGGGAATGCTCAATAAATTGTCGCGCAACCGTTTTACTTTGACCGCTTCGAGGTAGTCACTGGCGATATTTGACAACGCGAGCCCCAGTGCCCTGGCGAGGGACATCTTGGAACCCTCGACAATGCGGGAGTATGCAATCGCCTCGCGCCGGTATCGGTTGCGAACTATGTTCCATGTCTCCTCGTGCACGTGCACTACCGGCGCGTCTGCTACGTATGCGATCTTGTACCCCCGGGACAATGCCTTCTTTGCGAAATCGAGGTCCTCCAAGCCGGTAAGGCTCTCGTCGTAGGGGGACTCCCGCCAAACTGACTTCAACACCGCCGCGTTTGCGTTGTTGCTGAAGGGATGCCCCTGGTCCCAAATGTTGTCATTGGGAAACCATTTCAGCATCACTCTCGACTCGGAGAACTTAGTTCGTTCGTCTCCGACTTGACGGCCGTAGGCAATTGCCACGCCATCGCGGTTGAAGGCGCTGAGAATGTGCTCGACGTAGGTATCGTAAACTGGGTACACGTGGGCGGAAGCGAGTAACAGCACGTCACCGCCAGCAGCCGCACAGCCCATATTCAGGGCTCGGCCGAACGAGAACTCGTCTTTGGCAATGTGCACGATCGCGCACCCGGCAGCGGAAGCGATCTCCACGGTCTGGTCGGTGGAGCCGGAATCCACGACGATGATTTCGTCGGGTTGCACGGTCTGTTTTCTCAAGCCCGTTAGCAGCCGACCAATGTGATTGGCTTCGTTGTAAGCGCGGATGACCACCGATACTCGGTGGCCCGCATTAATGTCATTCATCGGAGTCGTGGCTTGCATCATATCTAATGTAAGAGGGGAACGGACGGGAACATGGGCGTGTATGGATAACGAGCGAACATCGGATGACTAGCGTGCTCCGACCCCCCATTCTCCCTCGATCACATGAACCGCCAGCTTACGGTACTAGCGAGATGCTTTGAATCCCTCCGGAGCAGGCTTGCTAGCGGCACTTGAGCGTCGTTGCCAGGGCAACCCGGTGCAAGTCGGCCCTGAGTCTTCTGGCATTGCCCATCGATTCCCCGAGATCCCATGATGACCCGCACGTCGGCGTCGGTCACGGACAGGCTCTGCGAGTTCATCGACGCCTCCCCGTCCCCCTTCCACGTCTGCCAAACCGTCGCCGGACGGCTGCGTGCCGCCGGTTACACCGAACTCGTGGAGACCGATCGGTGGCCGACCGTCGAGGGCAGGTTCTTCACCGTCCGCGCCGGCTCGCTGATCGCCTGGAATCGAACGGCTGACCCTGCTCCGTTCCGCATCGTCGGTGCCCACACCGACAGCCCGAACCTGAGGGTCAAACAGCACCCCGACCTGGTGGTAGCGGGCTGGCAGGTGGTGGCGTTGCAACCTTACGGCGGCGCGCTTCTGAACTCCTGGCTCGATCGCGATCTGGGTTTAAGCGGTCGAATCTCGTTACGGGGCAACGATGGTGGACTCGAGCACTGGCTGGTGCGAATCGATGAACCGCTGCTGCGGGTGCCACAGCTGGCGATCCATCTGGCTGAGGACCGCAACGCGGTGAACCTCAACCCGCAGCGCCACGTCAACGCCGTCTGGGGCGCCGGGGACCTACCGCGATCACTTCACTGTTACATCGCCGAGCGGGCCGGCATACGGCCAGATGACCTGCTCTCGGCGGACCTGATGACCCACGATCTGGAGCCGTCGCGGCTGGTCGGTGCGGAGCAGGACCTCCTCAGCGCACCAAGGCTGGATAACCAGACCACCTGCTACGCAGGCCTGGAAGCGCTCTTGGCCGCCGAACCCACCGGTTACGTCCCGGTGCTGGCGCTGTTCGACCATGAAGAGGTCGGATCCACCTCCGACCATGGCGCCCAGTCCGACTTTCTGCTGACCACCCTGGAACGCATCGTGCTGACCCAGAGCGGCGACCGCGAGGACTTCCTGCGCCGGCTGACCGCCTCGATGGTTGCTTCCGGCGACATGGCACATGCCACCCACCCGAACTACCCCGAGCGTCACGAGCCGGGCCACCTCATCGCCGTCAACGGCGGTCCGGTGCTCAAGGTGCAACCAAATCTGCGCTACGCCACCGACAGCCGGACCGCCGCAGCGTTCGAACTCGCCTGCCGGCAGGCCGGGGTGCCGCTCCAACGCTACGAGCACCGTGCCGACCTGCCGTGCGGATCGACGATCGGTCCGATGACGGCTGCCCGCACGGGAATTCCCACGGTCGACGTCGGCGCTCCGCAACTGGCCATGCACTCGGCCCGCGAACTGATGGGCGCATCCGATGTCGAGTCCTACACCGCCGCGTTGCACGCGTTCCTGTCACCGATTGAGTAAGGAGACCCCGATGAGCCTCTCGCTGGAGATGATCACCGTCGACTGCACCGACCCGCAACGGTTGGCCGCGTGGTGGGCCGAGGCGGTGGGCGGTGAGGTCGTACCACTGCCCGGAACCGACTTCGTGATGGTGGCCCGCGAGGACTGGCCCGCACTGGGCTTTCAGCGGGTCGACGCTCCGACGCCGGGCAAGAACCGCCTGCACCTGGATCTCATGACGGACGACCTCGAAGCCGAAGTGGGACGCCTGGCTGGTCTCGGGGCGACCGAGACCGGCCGGCATTCCGTCGACGGCGGGTTCCGCTGGGCCGTGCTGGCCGACCCGGACGGCAACGTCTTCTGCGTGGCCGCGCCCAGGCCGTGACCCCTCACTAGACTCACCTCGTGACAGTCGACACCGTCGAACAGGCGGCAGCGTCCCCCGACCACCCGCAGCCCTACCGGGAACTCGGCCTCAAGGATGACGAGTACCAGCGTATCCGCGACATCCTGGGCCGCCGGCCCACCGACGCGGAACTGGCGATGTACTCGGTGATGTGGAGCGAGCACTGCTCCTACAAGTCCTCCAAGGTGCACCTGCGGTACTTCGGCGAGACCACCACCGACGAGATGCGGGCCGGGATGCTGGCCGGCATCGGGGAGAACGCCGGCGTAGTCGATATCGGCGACGGCTGGGCTGTCACCTTCAAGGTCGAATCGCACAACCACCCGTCCTACGTGGAGCCCTACCAGGGTGCGGCCACCGGCGTCGGCGGGATCGTGCGGGACATCATGGCCATGGGCGCGCGGCCGGTCGCGGTGATGGATCAGTTGCGGTTCGGTGCGGCCGATGCCCCCGACACCCGCCGGGTGCTCGACGGAGTGGTGCGCGGCATCAGCGGCTACGGCAACTCCCTGGGCCTGCCCAACATCGGCGGCGAGACCATCTTCGATGCCTCCTATGCTGGCAATCCATTGGTCAATGCGTTGTGCGTAGGCGTGCTGCGCAAAGAAGACCTTCACCTGGCCTTCGCGTCCGGGACGGGCAACAAGATCATCCTGTTCGGGGCGCGCACCGGCCTCGACGGCATCGGCGGCGTCTCGGTCCTTGCCAGCGACACCTTCGCCGGAGACGAGAGCGGAGCGGGTCGCAAGAAGCTGCCCAGCGTTCAGGTCGGCGACCCGTTCATGGAGAAGGTCCTCATCGAGTGTTGCCTGGAGCTCTACGCCGCCGGGCTGGTGGTCGGTATCCAGGACCTCGGTGGTGCCGGATTATCCTGTGCCACTTCCGAACTGGCTTCCGCCGGCGACGGCGGTATGGCCATCGACCTCGACAAGGTTCCATTGCGCGCGGCCAATATGAGCCCGGCGGAGATCCTCTCCAGCGAGTCCCAGGAACGCATGTGCGCGGTGGTGACTCCGGGCAACGTCGAGGCGTTCATGGCCGTCTGCCGCAAGTGGGACGTCATCGCCACCGTGATCGGGGAAGTCACCGACGGTGACCGGTTGAAGATCACCTGGCACGGCGAGACCGTCGTCGACGTCCCGCCCCGTACCGTCGCCCACGAGGGTCCGGTCTATCAGCGACCGCTGGCCCGGCCCGACACTCAGGACGCCCTGAACGCCGACACCTCCGCGGCGCTGCCGCGGCCTAGAGCCGGGGATGAACTCCGCGCGACTTTGCTTGCGCTGCTGGGTAGTCCGCACCTGTGCAGTCGCGCGTTCATCACCGAGCAGTACGACCGTTACGTGCGCGGCAACACCGTGCTCGCCGAGCACGCCGACGGCGGCGTGTTGCGCATCGACGAGCGGACCGGGCGCGGCATCGCAGTGTCTACCGACGCCTCGGGCCGCTACACCCAACTCGATCCCTACGCCGGTGCACAGTTGGCCCTGGCCGAGGCCTACCGCAACGTCGCCGTCACCGGCGCCACCCCGATCGCGGTGACCAACTGCCTCAACTTCGGCTCGCCGGAGGATCCCGGTGTCATGTGGCAGTTCTCGCAAGCGGTCCGCGGACTGGCCGACGGCTGTGCAGCCCTTGGCATTCCGGTCACGGGGGGCAACGTCAGCTTCTATAACCAGACCGGGGCGACGCCGATCCTGCCTACCCCGGTCGTCGGCGTCCTCGGTGTTCTCGACGACGTCGCGCGGCGCGTCCCGACCGGTCTCGGTGCCGAACCGGGGGAGACCCTCTACCTGCTCGGCGACACCCGCGATGAGTTCGACGGCTCCATCTGGGCACAGGTCACCGCCGATCATCTCGGTGGACTGCCGCCCAAGGTCGACCTGATGCGGGAGAAACTGTTGGCCGAGGTGCTGGTCGCCGCCTCCCGCGATGGGCTGGTCTCCGCCGCGCATGATCTCAGCGAAGGTGGGCTCGCCCAGGCCGTCGTGGAGTCGGCCCTGGCGGGTGAAACCGGCTGTCGCATCGTGCTTCCCGAGGGTGCCGACCCGTTCGTCTGGCTGTTCTCCGAGTCCGCGGGCCGTGCACTGGTGGCAGTGCCGCGCACAGAAGAGAGCCGCTTCGCGGCGATGTGCGAGGCCCGCGGCCTGCCCGCCACCCGCATCGGGGTGTCCGACGAAGGCTCGGATTCGGTTGAGGTACAAGGACTGTTCACGGTCACATTGGAGGAACTGCGCAACACCTCTGAAGGGGTGCTGCCCAGGCTCTTCGGATGAACCGCGCGTCACTGGGGGCCTGGGCGCTGAACCAACTGCGTCTCGACTTCACCGGTGTGGCCTTCGCTGCGTTGTTCTTCTGCCTGTCACTGACCCCGTCGCTGCTGCCGCGGGACTGGCTCTCCGGCGGCCTGATCGGCGGCATCACCGCGGCCATCGGCTATGGGATCGGAGTCCTCGTCGGTGCGGTGGTGCGCCGACTGTTCCTGCGCGGCCGACCCTGGTGGCCGCTTCGGCCCCGGGCGCGCTACGGACTGGAAACCGCTGTGGTCGCCATATCCGTCGGCGCCAGTCTGCTGATGCTGGTTCCGGCCGCGGCCTGGCAGCGCAGGCTCGCGGCGATCATGGGAATTGAAGGCCCAGCGACCGCCGGGTATCTGCGCACCCTGCTGGTCGCCCTTCTTACCGGCGGTGCGCTCGTCGCGGTGGCGCGAGTGGTCAAGGACATCATCACGTTCTTGGCCCGGGTGATGATCCGACACTGGAACGTCAACGACGAGGTCGCGGCATTCATCGGCACCGCGATCGTCGTCATCCTGATCGTCACCCTGGTCAACGGCGTTCTGGTGCATGGCGTGATCGCTGGCGCACGGTCGATGTTCCAGCCACAGAATGCCGCCACCCGGGCAGGCGTCGAGCAGCCAATAGCTCCCGAAAGGTCCGGCAGCCCAGAATCTTTCGCGACCTGGGACACACTCGGCTTCCAGGGGCGCAACTTCGTCGGCACCGGGCCGCACGCACCGGAACTCGCCCAGCTCAATGGCCGGCCGGCCAAGGAGCCGATTCGCATCTACGCGGGGTTGCAGTCGGCCGGCGACACCGAGTCCCGCGTCGCGGTCCTGCTCTCGGAGTTGCAGCGCACCCGCGCCTTCGAGCGCAAACTGCTGGTGATCATCCCCACCACCGGCACCGGGTGGGTCGACCCGGTGGCCGCCCGGTCGATCGAGTCGATGTACAACGGCGACACCGCTCTGGTGGCCATGCAGTACTCCTACCTGCCGAGTTGGATCTCCTTCCTGGCCGACCGGCAGACATCTGTTGAGGCGGGCACCGCGATGATCGACGCGATCCACCAACGGTGGCTGCAGTGGCCGGTAGAGCAGCGGCCCAAACTAGCACTGTTCGGCGAGAGCCTGGGCTCAATGGCCGGGCAGGGTGCTTTCGGGTACCTGCCCGACGTCGAGCAGATGGGTTTTTCTTCGGTGCTGTGGGTTGGGCCGCCCAATGCCAGCCGGCTATGGAGGGCGTTGACCGTGCGCCGCGATCCCGGCACCCCGGAAGTGCAACCGCGCTACGACAACGGCCGAATCGTACGGTTCGCCCAAGCCGCGGGCCCCGCGGAGATCGCGGGCATCGCGGCACCGCCGTGGACGGGCACCCGCGTGCTGTACCTGCAGCATGCGTCTGACCCGGTGGTGTGGTTGTCGCCCGACCTGCTCTTCGAACGGCCCGATTGGCTGGCGGAACCCCCCGGGATCGACCGCAGTCCGTCGATGCGCTGGTCACCGATCGTGACGTTCTGGCAGGTGGCCGCCGACATGGCGGGCAACGTCACCAACTCCATCGACACGCCGACAGGGCACGGCCACAACTACGGCGACAGCCAACTCGACGGATGGGTGGCGGTCGCTGCGCCTGATGGGTGGACACAGTTCGACACCGACCGGATTCGCCGCGCGCTGGACAAGCTCATCGCCGCCGGCGGCCCGGAGTTCGCATGACACCGCGAGTCAAGGCACTGGCGTTGTCCGCCGCGCTGGTGGGCTGGAGTTTCACCGCGGGCATCGAACATCCCTGGCGGCGCCACCCGTTGGTGCAGGCCGCGCTGGGTACTGCGCTGGCGGTCGCGACGCGTGCCCCCTTGGGTTTTCGCCCACCTCAGGCACGGTCGGGACTCCGCTTAGGGTTTGCCGTCGCCGGTGTGGTCAGCGCTGGCGTCGCCGCGACCACGGCCGTGCCCAAGGTGCGCGCGGCCATGGCCGACCGCGACCTGCCGGAACGGCCCGCTCACTGGTTGGGAGTCGAGATCCCGCTGGGCACGGTGTGGTCGGAGGAGACGGCCTTCCGAGGCGCGCTGTCCAGCGTTGCAGCAGACGCCTTCGGGCCCACGGGCGGACGACTCCTGCAGGCATTGACCTTCGGTCTCACCCACATTCCCGACGCCCGCGGAACCGGCGAACCGATCGTCGGCACCGTGCTGGCCACAGGCCTGGCCGGCTGGGCATTCGGCCTGCTCGCCGAGCGGTCGGGCAGCCTCCTGGCCCCGATGCTCGCGCACCTGGCCATCAACGAGGCTGGGGCCGCCGCTGCACTGGCCGTTCAACGAACGACCGAGCGTTGACTCGAAAGTCCAACCCTCAGGCTGCCCGGGATGCCGTCATCGCAGTCGACAACTGGCTGCGAGACGCGACCGCATGCGCGCCTGACCGGGCCGCGCTCGCCGCCGCCGTGCGTCTCACTGCACGCCTCTTGGCGGCCGAAGTGCCCGGTGGGAGCGTGGAAGTGCGAATCCCGCCGTTCATCGCGGTGCAGTGCATCGAGGGGCCGCGGCATACCAGGGGAACGCCGCCCAACGTGGTGGAGACCGATCCGCGAACCTGGCTGCTGCTGGTGACCGGCCGGAATGCCTTCGATTCGGCCGTCGCGGGGGGCGAACTGCGGACGTCCGGCGCGCGGGCTGCCGAGATTGCGCAGTGGTTTCCGCTGATCGACCTGGGTTAATGCGGTTCGGCTCACGGTTTCAGGCCCGCTGACCGTAGACTCAGGATGTCTCCGACACGTGAGGGAGTACCCATTCCGTGACCGGCCAACTGGATAATCCGCCCCGCGAGGAGTGCGGAGTCTTCGGCGTATGGGCACCGGGGGAGGACGTCGCCAAGCTCACCTACTACGGCCTCTACGCGCTGCAGCATCGCGGCCAGGAGGCTGCCGGCATCGCCGTCGCCGACGGATCCCAGGTGCTGGTGTTCAAAGACCTAGGCCTCGTAAGTCAGGTGTTCGACGAGCAGACGTTGGCCGCCATGCCCGGCCACGTCGCCATCGGCCACTGCCGCTATTCCACGACGGGGTCCACCACCTGGGAGAATGCCCAACCGGTGTTTCGCAATACCGCCGCCGGAACCGGGGTTGCGTTGGGGCACAACGGAAATCTCGTGAATACCGCGGAGTTGGCTGATCGGGCACGAAAAGCGGGCCTGATCAACCACAACGCACCTGGCGCCGCGACCACCGACTCCGACATCCTGGGCGCACTGCTCGCCGGCGGCTCTGCTGACACCAGCATCGAGCAGGCCGCCCTGGAGTTGCTGCCGGGTGTGCGCGGCGCCTTCTGCTTGGTCTTCATGGACGAGACGACGCTGTACGCCGCCCGTGACCCCTACGGAGTCCGTCCGCTGTGCCTGGGCAGGCTGGACCGCGGCTGGGTGGTGGCCTCCGAGACCGCCGCCTTGGACATCGTCGGCGCCGCGTTCGTCCGCGACATCGAACCCGGCGAACTGTTGGCCATCGACGCCGACGGAGTGCGCTCGACCCGGTTCGCGCCCCCGACGCCGAAAGGCTGCGTCTTCGAATACGTCTACCTGGCACGACCGGACAGCATCCTGGCTGGGCGGTCCGTGCATGCCACCCGCGTCGACATCGGCCGTCGGCTGGCCCGAGAGAAGCCGGTCGACGCCGATCTGGTGATCGGCGTCCCTGAGTCCGGCACTCCGGCGGCGGTGGGATACGCCCAGGAGTCC
>CAIOYU010000043.1 GCA_903862565.1 uncultured Actinomycetes bacterium
CGTGGCGGCCCCTAATGTTGGGGGAGTGGAGTCCGACCACCTGATCCGTGAGTATCTGATGCTCGGCTTGCGGTTCGACCGCATCGAGGACGGTTACGTCGACTCCTTCACCGGCGACCCGGAGCTGCGGCGCGCGGTGGCTGACGAAGCCGCACCGCAACCGTCCGAACTCGCCGCGACCGCGCAGCGGTTGCTGGGCGCGGTCGACGACGTGCCGCGGACGGCGGCGTTCACCGAGCAGCGAGCGGAGTTCATCGCCGCGCACCTGCGTGCCCTGGCGCTGTCGGGCCGCAAGTTCGCCGGCGAGGACGTGGGATTCGTCGAGGAGGTCCGGCACTACTTCGACGTCGAGATCAGCCGCGGCGACGAGGACCGCTACCGCGCCGCCCACGCCCGGATCGACGAGGTCCTGGGCGGCAGCGGACCGCTGGCACAGCGCATGGAGGCTGAGCGCAAGGCTGACGAACTCCCGCCCGACCGTCTGGAAGAAGCCATCGGCGCCTTCTCCAGCGCGCTGCGTGACATCGTCCGGTCCACGTTTCCCCTCGACGACCGCGAGACCGTCGTCTACGAGGTCGTCACCGACAAGCCGTGGTCGGGATTCAACTTCTACGAAGGCGACTACCGCTCCCGCGTCGCGGTCAACGCCGATCTGCGCCAGCAGATGTCCCACCTGCCGGGACTGGTTGCCCACGAGTCCTACCCGGGCCACCACACCGAGCACTGCCGCAAAGAGGCGGGCCTGGTCGCCGGGTGTGGCCACGACGAGCACACCATCTTCCTGGTCAACACCCCGCAGTGCCTCATGGCCGAGGGCCTGGCCGACCTCGCCCTGCACGCCGCGGTGGGACCCGGCTGGGGCCGCTGGGCGCAGGAGATCTACGCCGACCTCGGCCTGCGTTTCGACGGCGAGCGGGCCGAGGAATTGGCCGGCGCCAGGGCGGAGTTGGCCGGCGTACGACAGGACGCCGCGCTCATGCTGCATGACGAGGGGCGCGACGCCGACGAGGTCGCCGCCTTCCTACGACGCTGGCTGCTGGTCGACGACACCCGGGCCCGGCAGTCGCTGCGGTTCCTGTCCGACCCGTTGTGGCGGGCCTACACCAGCACTTACGTCGAGGGCTACCGGCTTCTGCGCGGCTGGCTGGATGACCGGCCGGCTGCGGTGTCGCTGGCCGACCGGTTTGGTCGCCTGCTCGACGAACCGCTCATCCCGTCGCTGCTGCGCTCCGGGGCCGAGGCAAGAGACGCCTAAGAAAAAACTGTGCCGAAGGTGTGACTTACCCAGCGTCGGGCCGCCGTCCTTCCTATACTTCGCTCGAAACGAGCGGGTCAATTTGTGAGGGCGGTAGACATGGCAGTTTCGCGGGCGGCCCACCTCGGTGCGGCAGCGTGTGTCGTCGGTATTTCCGTGCTCGGCCATCCGGTTGCTCCCGCGCTGGCCGACGAGGGTGACGGGGCTTCTGCGGCTTCGACAGCGGCCGGTTCCACCGACCAGACCGAGCGAGGCCCGGCGCGTGGCCCGCGCAACGCGGCCGCTGCGAAATCCACCGCCGGTGAGAGCCGGCGGTCGTTGCCGCCCAACGTGACTCGGCAGGCGCCCCGCGGCGGCGGCTCCGCAGATGTTCCCGGTGCGGCGGCGGCGGTCCGCAGCCGGGGTGAGGCGCCGCGAAGCGATAGCCGGGGCGCCGCCACCGTATCGCCGCCGCGGGCCTCCGCCGCAGTCACCTCAGGCGCAACACCTGCAGTCCCAATGCCTGCTGCCGTAACACCTTCAGTCGCATCGTCTTCCGCCGCACGTTCGGCCATCCCCTCCGCCCTCCGGTCGGCGTTGGTGCCGGTGCACCCCGTACTGATCGCGCCCTCGCCCGCGGCGCGGACCGCCGCTGCCACCTCAACGGTCGCACCATGTGTGGCCTGCTGGGGACTGACCGCCCCGACGATCGGCCAGGGCATCGTCACCGCGATCAACCACCTGTTCAACAACGCCTTCACCTGGCTGTCGGTGTTTCCGACGAATCCGCTGTCCAACGTCATCGAGGGCGGACTGCTGCTGGTCCGCCGCAGCCTGTTCGGCTTTGCCTCAACCGGGGTCAGCGCCACGCAGAGCGGCACGTCGCTGACCGTCTCGGTCAACACCGGAAGCGTGGCCTACTTCCGCACCACCGGCAGCACCCTCGAGGTATCCGGTGATCCGGGCTTCGGGAAAGCCCAGCAGTTCGCCGCGTCCCAGGTCAGGGACGTGACAGCGAACGCCAATGGCAACGGCAACGTCGGCTGCGCCGGATTTGTGCTCACCGATGGGACTGTCGTCGGCGATCTGGCCACCAACGGGATCGACTCGCTGAGATTCGAGTCGGCCGCCGCCTTCACCGGAGCCGTCGATGTCGAGGCGGTTCCCCGCACGTTGACCGTCTATGACGCCGTCCGCGGCCTGCAGGGCGTCACGCTGAACGCTCCGGTCGTCCTGCCCCGCGACGCCGAGGTCGACGCCGGCAACGGTGACGCGACCTTCGGCGGAACGGTGGACGGCAACGGCTGGTTCGGTGGTCAGTCCCTGTTGGTAACCGCTTTGGGTACAACGACATTCGCCGGCGACGTGGGCGGCAAGACGCCGCTGGGCGGCCTGACCACCCGGGGGATCGCGCCGCTTCAGATCGCGCAGTCGGACGACTCGAAAACCATCCCGTTGCACTTCGTCCCGCTGTCGACCCCCAACGGTCCCGAGGTCAAGTACGGAATCGACGTGGCGATCGGCGACAACCCGTCGCGCCTGTACCTCTTCGACACCGGTGGCAACGGGTTCTTCGCCGGTTACGACCCGGCCTCTTTTGCCGGCGTGACGCTGGGAACCGAAACGACCAGCATCACCTATACCAGCGGCCAGACCCTTACTGGCCTCGTCACGCCGACCACGTTCACCCTCGGCAGCGGTTCCCAGACCATCTCCACCACCGTTCCTGTCGATATCGCCGCGGTGGTCAAAGCGACAAACGGGAGCGGTGCGTCGATTCCGGTCACCGCACCCTTCGGTGGCCCCTTCGTCGGCGACTTCGGCGCCGCCTTCGGCGTTCAGCAGATCAATGGTCAAGTGCTCTATGCGCCGGGATCGTTCATCACCAGCCCGCTTTTTCAGCTACCGGGAAACCTTTCCAGCGGCTACCTGACACAACTGGGACCGATCGGCACCACGCCCCAGTTGACGGTCGGTGTCACCGATGCGCTGCGTGCGCAGTTCCCCTATGCCATACCGATTTCAGTGGTCCCGAATGTCAACCCCGACGATCCGAACCCGGCCGGTTACTACCCGGTCTCCAACTATCCGTTGCTTGAGCAGTTCGGATTCAGTGCGGACTACTCTGTAGGCGGCATTCCGGTGGGTGGGGGTCCGCTGCCCACTCTGATCGACTCCGGCGCAGGGTCGACGAGCCTGCGACTTCCGAATCTGCCGAAACCCTTTGAGGATATGAAGACCGGAGCCGTCAAGCCCGGATATGAATTCCTCGCCAGGATCACCACTACCGACGGCACGCTGGACTGGCGGTACACCACGGGTGGCATCAGTTCGGTGAACGCTGCGGCCTACATGAACAGCACCGGTGCGGCGACCGACGTCCCGAACGTCAACACCGGCCTGAACCTGTTCAACGACTTCGACGTCATGTACGACGTCAAGAACCAGTTGATCTGGTTGCGCCCCAACGGTGGCCAGGCAACGGTGAATCTGCGCTCGGTCACCACCAAGGGGGCTCAGACCTACGGCCAGAACGTCCAACTCAACGGCACCTACACCACGGGTCGCCGCGGTGACTTCTCGGTTGCCGGTATCACTCAACTGAACGGCAATACGATCGTCAACGCCGGCCGTGGCAACGTGACGTTCTCCGGCACCGTGGACGGCCAGACCGCTGGAGTGCAGTCGCTGCAAGTCAATTCGAGCGGAACGACGA
>CAIOYU010000044.1 GCA_903862565.1 uncultured Actinomycetes bacterium
ACCCCGCACCGGGTCCGTCTCCGCGATGCCGAAGACGCTGATGATCTCCAGCGCCAACTCGAGCTGGACGCGCCGCTGGCTTATTCCATGGCCCAGCCTCTCTTCGGCCTGCCTGATCCGGTATCGAACCGTGTTCACGTGCAGGCCAAGCACAGTTGCGGTGGTCGCTGCATCCGCGCCGTTCCGCAGGTGGACGCGAAGAGTGTCGCGAAGCCGTAACGCCGTGTCCTCGGGGCCGATGAGGCCGCGCAGCTCCCTACGCACGAATTCGGTCCGGGCATCCTCGCAGAGGATTCCGGCGGCAAGGCAGGCTACTTCGACGTCGGTGTATCGGATCACGGATGCGTCGTACCGATCCGCGACGACGAGTGCCGCGACGGATTCCAAGTGTGTGAGGCGAAACCCCTTCACGCCGCCGTGCCAGGTTCCCATGGTCATCCGGACGAACGGGGGAAGATCAATAGCGCCTGCATCGGCCAACGGCACCGAGGGCTGCGATGTCCAGCACCACGCCGAGCGTGCGCCACTGGAGATGACCAGAGGCTTGTCGCCGCCGAGCGCCGCGCTGGCTGATCGCGCGGATGCCTCGAGCAGTTGCTGCACTTCGTAGTCAGGGACATTGTCATCGACGCGAAGTGTGAAGGCGACGTGATGCTGCAGCAGTGGATACGCGAGAGTTGTTACAGCAGTGTCGATATCGACACTCTGCTTAGCGAGAATCGCGTTAACGGTCCCTACACGTCGGGCGAGCGCGCCGCGCTGCCAGCGCTCTCGCTCTGCGTTGAACACCGGTATCAGCGCCTCAATCACGGTGTCGATCCACTGGGTCGCGTGCGACCAGAACCGCAACAGCACAGCGGACCGGAGATCCGGATCCGTCACTTGAGTCCGCAGCAGATCAGTGATGAAGTCCCAGGTCGAGCGCTGGCCGATACGGTACGCCGACAGCAGTACCGGCAGATCGAACCCGCGTCGGGCAAGCGTCCGCGCGAAGTCGTAAATCGGCGGCGCGGGTTGGACGTCGATGGTCTCGCGGTTCATGACCGTGAGAAAGCCCTTCCAGTGCGAGCGGGTGCTCGCTTCCAATTCGGGCCGCAGCGTCGGATCACGCAACTCCGGCACACCCTCGACAATGCGGTCGTTCACGACCGCAACCAAGTGGTCGAGGGTCTCCGGGTTCTCGGAAGCGCGGGCGAATTCGTCGAACCACATCTGCTCGGCGGCTTCTGGGCTCTGCACCACAGGATCACCGCATCTTCCGCTCGGAGACAGTCGAAACGATGCTAGACACAGCGCCCCGCCGCAGGCGCGGTCTTCTCAGATCCGGAGCGTCCGTATGGCTTCGATGCGGGCCTGCAACTGCTCGCTGTTGGCGGCGGCGATCGGCGGGCCGCCGCAGATGCGGCGCAGTTCGTTGTGGATCCAGCCGTGCGGCTTGCCGGTGCGGTGGTGGGTGGCTGCCACCAGGGCGTTGAGTTCGCGGCGCAATTCCCGAAGCTTGCCGTGCGCGGTGCGCGGTGCGGTGTCGGCTCCGGCCGCCGAGCGCGTCGCCAACTGCTCCTCCTGCCGGCGCCGCAGCAGGTCGCGCATCTGGTCGGCGCCCAGCAGGCCGGGGATGCCGAGGTAATCGGCCTCCTCGTCGCTGCCCGCCGGGGTGGCGGTGCCGAACGAGGCGCCGTCGAAGATCACCTGGTCCAATTCGGCGTCGGCCCCGAGGGACTCGAAGCCGTTCTCCATCTCGCTGGGCTCGCTGCGGCGGCGTTCCTCGGGCATCTCGTCGCCGAACGACTCCCGGTGCGGCTTGCCCAGCACGTGGTTGCGCTGCGCCTCCAGTTCGCTGGCCAGTTGCAGCAGGTTTGGCACCGACGGCAGGAAGATGCTGGCGGTCTCGCCCGGCCGGCGCGAGCGGACGTAGCGACCGATGGCCTGGGCGAAGAACAGCGGTGTCGACGCGCTGGTCGCGTAGACCCCGACGGCAAGGCGGGGTACGTCGACGCCTTCGGAGACCATGCGCACCGCGACCATCCACCGGCTGGTGCCGGCGGCGAACTCACTGATGCGGTCCGAGGATCCGGGGTCGTCGGAGAGAACGACGGTGGGGGCCTCGCCGGTGATCTTGGTGAGCAGCGCGGCGTAGGCGCGTGCGGCGGTCTGGTCGGAGGCGATGATCATGCCGCCGGCGTCGGGCATGCCGTCCTCGCGCTTCTGGGTCAGCCTCTTGTCGGCGGCGCCGATCACGGCGGGCATCCATTGCCCGTCGGGATCCAGCGCGGTGCGCCAGGCCCGCGCGGTGTGCTCGGCGCTCAGCGGTTCCCCGAGCCGGGCGGCGTGTTCCTCGCCGGCACTGGTGCGCCAGCGGGCCTCCCCGGAATAGGCGAGGAACACCACCGGGCGCACCACGCCGTCGGCCAGGGCGTCGGAGTACCCGTAGGTGTGGTCGGCCTTGGAGCGTCGGAAGCCGGCGGCGTCCGCCTCGTAGTTGACGAACGGGATGGCGCTGTCGTCGCTGCGGAACGGCGTCCCAGTCAGCGCCAGTCGCCGGGTGGCATCGTCGTAGGCCTCGCGGATGCCCTCGCCCCAACTCTTGGCGTCGCCGCCGTGGTGGATCTCATCGAAGATGACCAGCGTCCGTCGGTTCTCGGTCCGAACCCGGTGGCGGGTCGGATGGTTGGCCACCTGGGCGTAGGTGACCACGACGCCGTCGTACTCGTCGGAGGTCTGGGCGTTGGAGTTGGAGAACCGCGGATCCAGCTTGATCCCGGATCCCGCCGCGGCGGTCGCCCACTGGATTTTCAGGTGTTCGGTGGGCACCACCACCGTCACGCGCTCCACCGATCCGTCGGCGAGCAGTTCGGCGGCGATGCGCAGCGCGAACGTCGTCTTCCCGGCACCCGGGGTGGCCACCAACAGGAAGTCACGGGGCTTGGCGGTCAGATAACGCACCAAAGCCCTTCGCTGCCAGCCCCGCAAAGCCGGGGTGCTGGGCGCCTCACCTGCGCGCACCCTCAGGCTCCCTTCTGACCGAAGCGACTCTAGTGCAACCGCGCTCGGATCAGATCGTCGAACGCGCTCGGGGCGGCGACGGCGGCGGACAGGGTTTCGCGGGCGGTGAACGCCGGGCCCCTGTCTTGCACTCGCCATGCCCGAGTGCTAAAAATGAGGTTGGCACTCGCGACCGGCGAGTGCTAGGTCGGGACGGTGAGACCGCGGTATCGACAGCCGAGGTCGTCCGTCGCGGGCACTGTGTCCGGCCAAAATCGTGTCACCCCCTAATCGGAGGATTCACTTCGCAATGTCCAAGATTATTGCGTATGACGAAGAGGCCCGCCGCGGCCTCGAGCGGGGTCTGAACGCCCTCGCTGACGCGGTGAAGGTCACGCTCGGCCCCAAGGGCCGCAACGTCGTGCTGGAGAAGAAGTGGGGCGCCCCCACGATCACCAACGACGGCGTGTCCATCGCCAAGGAGATCGAGCTCGAGGACCCGTACGAGAAGATCGGCGCCGAGCTGGTCAAGGAAGTCGCCAAGAAGACTGACGACGTCGCCGGCGACGGCACCACCACCGCCACCGTTCTGGCCCAGGCTCTGGTTCGCGAGGGTCTGCGCAACGTCGCGGCCGGCGCGAACCCGCTCGGTCTGAAGCGCGGCATCGAGAAGGCCGTCGAGAAGATCACCCAGACGCTGCTCGCCTCGGCCAAAGAGGTCGAGACCAAGGAGCAGATCGCTGCCACCGCCGGCATCTCCGCCGGTGACCAGACCATCGGCGACCTGCTCGCCGAGGCCATGGACAAGGTGGGCAACGAGGGTGTCATCACCGTCGAAGAGTCCAACACCTTCGGCCTGCAGCTGGAGCTGACCGAGGGCATGCGCTTCGATAAGGGCTACATCTCGGGTTACTTCGTGACCGACGCCGAGCGTCAGGAAGCCATCCTGGAGGATCCCTACATCCTGCTGGTCAGTTCCAAGATCTCGACGGTCAAGGATCTGCTTCCGTTGCTGGAGAAGGTCATTCAGTCCGGCAAGCCGTTGCTGATCATCGCCGAGGATGTCGAGGGTGAGGCTCTGAGCACCCTGGTCGTCAACAAGATCCGCGGCACCTTCAAGTCCGTCGCCGTC
>CAIOYU010000045.1 GCA_903862565.1 uncultured Actinomycetes bacterium
ACGCTTCTGTCGATTCCTGGAAAGCAAGGTTCGCAGTGCCGGATTGGTTGAGCGGCTTCCCGCAATCCCCGCAGTAACGCTGCCCGTCGGGGTTCTGGTGCCCACTTGGGCAAACGCCGGTAAGTGACAGGCCGCATTCCCCGCAAAACTTCTGGTTCGCCGAGTTGGAATGCCCGCTAGTGCATTTGACTGCCGATGCACTCATCCGTGGAGTGGGAAGCTGTAGTAGACGAAAAAGCCCGCAACGATGGTGATAACGAGGAGTGAGAAACCCCAGAAGAGCAGTTTGAACCCGTCGACTTGGCCGGACGTGGGTTGCTGACCCAAATCGGCGGGAGTGTCAATGACAGCGGGTTGCGCCCGGGCATCGGACGTCCGGTGGGAGCTGCGAAGTTCGCCGCGCTCAACCTCCGCTTCGACAACGCGACTAGTGCGGGGTGCGGCGATTGGGACACCGCATTCGCCGCAGTAGAGGTAGCCGTCGGGATTGGGGTGCCCACTGGGACAGATTCCGGCAAGCGACAGGCCACACTCGGCGCAGAACCTGTTCGTCTGCTGATTTGGGTGCCCCTCCGGGCACTTGATTGTCGTTGCGCTCATTGCCTCCCCTGTTTCTGCGTCATCGCCACTCATATGCCTGCCGCGCGGCCTGGAAGTAGTGACCGGTGGTTGCGTCTTTGCATGTCACTCCAGCCGATTCGTCTAGCACGCATGTGAGCGAGCCGACGGTCAGCGGTTTCCCGTAACCCTGAACTGGAAGGGCGCTGCGGAAATCGGTGCCGGGGTAGCAGTTGACCTCTACCGTTTGGCCCTGTTTGAGAGTGAACCGGTTCGCCCAGCCAGGATCGCAATTCGACTTCACCTTCGGCTGGTAGGTGTGCTCCCGAACCTCGCAGGTGGCCTCCGGGGGCGTGCTACCGCCGTTCAGATCGCAGGCGATGTTGCCCGTCGGTGACTGGAACCTCCACTGCAAGTTGCTGTCCGGCGTGACCGTCGATACCCGCGTCGACGGTGCCGGTGCCGGAAGGGGGGCGGGCGCGGCGCTGCGGGTTGAAGGACTCTGCGCCTGGGCGGTGAGGTCGGCGGCGGCATTCGGACGTCCAGGGTTGATGACGAAGCCGAACTTCTTGAGCGGCTGTAGTAGTTCCTCGGCGTACCGGTCGGACATCACGAAGAAGGCCGTGTACACCCCGTCGCTCTGGCCCGCCGTGTAGTAGGACGGCTTGACGATGGACAGCGTCCGGAGCATCGAGTCCTCTGAGTCAAACCGCCCGTACATGACAGCCTTGAGGTTGGATACCGAACCAGGATTTGAGTAATCCTGATGACACACACCGTCGCCCAGGGGACTCAAGTTGGCCTCCTGGGTAGCGCTGCCGCCCGCACAGGCCGCGCCGATCCAGTCCGCCATGTCACCGGACAGCTTCCCTACGCGCGGGGCACCCCCGCCGCCGCCGGAGCCGGACTGTCCCGAGCACGCCGCTACGAACAGCGTCAACAAGATGGCCCCGAATATCGCCGCCGCCCACCGCACGGCCCTGCTAATGCCCAATTCCATCCCCAACGCGACCGCTAACCCACCAACACGTCCCACATAGGCCGCTGCACGCATTTCCAGTATCTCCCCGAACAAAGGCCCGCGACCACCCGCCACGAGCCGATCAAGTCGGAGGAGAAGACGTCCCGTAAAAGGAAATCCAGAAGAGCGGCCAGACCGAGATACCAGTGCCGTCGCCAAGCTCCCCAACCAGCGGTAATCATGACACACACGCAGCCCTGGACATGCAGTATTTCCGCTGCTCGTGGTAGATAGACGGATTGAACGGTGGACTGAACAACGGTCAATCGAAAACAACATTCCGCAGGTCTAGTCGAACCGGACAACAATTCCTGCACCCGCCGCCCCAACTCCGGCAAGGTGTACTCGGATTTATTGGAGCTGAACGCTGTTATCGAATCGCGTGAAAGTCGACGAGCGGCAGCAAGAAGACGCTCGGCGAGGTGCGCCCATTTTTGCAACGGTCATCGACAGGGGGTGGGCATGCTTTCAGCCGGTTGAACACGACGCGGGCAAGG
>CAIOYU010000046.1 GCA_903862565.1 uncultured Actinomycetes bacterium
AAGGTCGTGCACACCTCGTCCGGCGGTGCGATCTACGGGGTGCCGCGTATCTACCCGACACCGGAGACCGAACCCACGGAGCCGGCATCCCCCTATGCGGCCAGCAAGTTGGCAGGAGAGACCTACCTGACCTGCTTCCGGCGGCTGTACGGGGTGGATTGCTCATTCATCGCGCCGTCCAATGTGTACGGTCCGCGACAGGACCCGCATGGCGAGGCCGGCGTCGTCGCGATCTTCGTCAAGGCACTGCTCGCGGGTCAGCCCACCAAGGTGTACGGCGACGGGTCCAACACCCGCGACTACGTCTATGTCGAGGACGTCGTCGACGCCTTCGTCCGCGCGTCCGGGGAGGTCGGGGGCGGGCAGCGCTTCAACGTCGGCACAGGAGTGGAAACCAGCGATCGGGCGCTGCACTCAGCGGTGGCCAGGGTCGTCGGCGCTCCGGACGAACCGGGGGTCGCACCGGCGCGGTTGGGTGACCTGGCCCGGTCCTGTTTGGATGCCCGCAGGGCGGAAGCGGTGCTGGGCTGGCGCCCCCGAGTGTCCCTCGACGAGGGACTGCGCCGCACGGTGGAGTATTTCCGCCGCTAACCCTCGTCGGGCACCCGCGCGCCTTCCAGCGCCACCGCCCGGGCGAGCCTGGCGTAGCGCAACTCGAGTTCCTTGAACCGTAGGTAGGTGCTCATCGTGGTGAAGACGAATGCGATGACGAGCGCGTAGAACAGCAGGTCGGTACCCCGGTCGACGCCGAGCCAGTTGGCCACCACGGTGGTGTCGTCGGGGCGCAGGATCGCGTAGACGGCAGCGATGACGAACAAGACGTAGCCCACCTTGACCCAGGCCTTCGCCTTGGCGTTGGTCCGCGAGCGCAGCAGATAGAAGAGCAGTGTCACCACCGACGTGATGAGCAGTACCTGAATCCACATCAGCGCATCCTCCCGCGCAGAAACCCGTCGAAGACGATGTTCACCCCGTTGAGCAGCGGCTGTCCCTTGGACATCGAATACTCGGTGTAGAGGATCTCGACCGGCTCTTCGGCCACCCGCCAATGGTTTTCGTTGATCAGCGCGATGAACTCGCTGGCATGGCTCATGCCGTTCATCGTCAGGTTGAGGTGATCGGCGACAGTGCGGTTGAACACCCGCAGTCCGTTGTGGGAATCGGTGAGATGAAGTCGGCGGCCACTCGGGCTCACCCACGCCGCCACGCGGAGGATGATCCTTTTCAGCGGTGGAACGTGACTGACGGCGGTACCGGCGAAGCGGGTGCCGATGACGATGTCGACGTCACCACGGGAGAGGCGGTCGAGCATCGCCAGGACATCGGTGACGCGGTGCTGGCCGTCGGCGTCGAACGTCGCGAACGCGGTTGCGCCGGGCTGTTGGCGGGCGTACTCCACGCCGGTCTGGATCGCCGCTCCCTGGCCGAGGTTGACCGGGTGGCGCACCACGCGCGCACCGGCGCGCAGGGCGACGTCGGCGGTGTCATCGCGGCTGCCGTCGTCCACACAGACGACGGTGGCGAACGTCGAACGCAGGTCCGCGACGACGTCGCCGATGACCTGGGCTTCGTTGAAGGCGGGAACGATGATCCAGACGCCCTGTGTCGCAGTGTCTATTCGCACAACCTACATTCACGCCCGGGCCAGTGCGAACAGGTGGACGGCGATGCCGACCAACGGGCCGCAGAGCAAAGCCACCACGGTCCGGGTCTGCAGATCCAGGGGAAGCGTCAACAGGAGTGCGGCGGCCACGGTGGCGCCCACCCAGCCCAACGAGTAAGGCCGGTGCAGGGCAGCCGCCACGGTGGCCGCGCCCGTCAGGGTGAGCAGCGCGATCGACACCGCGCCGGCCGTCAGCCAGGCCAGCAGTGCGCCGCCGGCGTGGTAGTCCGGGCCGAATGCCGTCGTCATCAGCCACGGGCCGAGCAACCCGGCGGCGGCCACCCCGACCGCACCGATGGCCAGCACCACCGCGGCCGGTGCTAGCAGGGCACGGAGCCGCGTCGCCCGGTGGTCCACGAAGTAGGCGATCAGATTTCCCTGCATGGCCGTCAGCGGCACCAGCAGTGGCGCTCTGGTCAGGGTCACTGCCAGGATCACCACACCGCCGGCGGCGCCGAGTTGTCCCGACGTGGCCTTGAGCAGAACAGGGAACCCCATCACCAGGATCGCGCTGGCTCCGGCGGCGGCGATGGAGTGCGCCGCGCCCCGCAGGAACGTCGAAACGCTTCCGGCGGTTGCTATCCCGGCCGCGGCACGCGCGGGCGCGGATACCGCCAGCAGCAGAAGCCAGGCCACTGCCCCGCCCACGGTCGCCCACAGGAATCCGCCCAGTCCCCAGCCCAGCCCGAAGGCTGCCGCGGCGATCACGACGCGGATCACCGCATCGGTGACCATCAGCGAGCCGTACTGCGTCCAGCGGCCGGCGCCGGCCAACATGCCCAGCAAGGTGGCGTGCAGGCAGAACGCCGCCAGCCCGACCGCCAGAAGACCCACCGACAGCGGCCGCGCCTCAGCGAACACATGTGGCGCCCACAGCGGGGACGTGCCGGCAATGACGATCGCGGCCACAAGCCCGACGCCTGCGGCGACGACGATCGGACGGGTGTGCGGACCGTCGGCCCGATCCACATCGGTGGTGCGGACCTCCCGGGTGGCCTCCTGGAGCAGTCCGTTAGCGGCACCGGTCACCAGACCGAACGCCCCCCAGAAGACACCGAACACGGAGAAGCCGGCGGGATCCAGAGCGCGGGCCGCCAGGTACAGCACCGCGTAACCGCACACGGCCGTGATCGCCGTGGCCACGCCGACCCGTGCCACGCTGCTACGCGCGACCGGACCCGCCTGTGTAGCGGCAGGAGTCCCGGCAGCAGTCACAGCCGAGGGACTTCGGTCGAGTACAGCCAGGCGTCCCACAATGGGCGCAGCGAGACGTCGGCATACTTGGCCGCCAGTCCGGTGAAGTCGTCGGTCACGACGGTGCCGTGCCGGTGACGGGTTGCCCACTCGTGAAGCAGCGCGAAGAACTTGTCGTCACCGACTTTGGCGCGCAGCACGTGCAGTGTCAGCGCTCCCCGCTTGTACACCCGGTCGTCGAACATGTCCTTGGGTCCGGGATCGGCCAGCAGCAGGTTCTGCGGGGCGGCGGCCAGGCGCTGACGGTATTGACGCGCCAACTCGCTGGCCTTGGGGCCACCGGAGTTCTCCGACCACAACCACTCTGCGTAGCAGGCGAAACCCTCGTGCAACCAGATGTCGCGCCAGCGGCGCACGGTGACGCTGTTGCCGAACCACTGGTGGGCCAGTTCGTGGGCGATCAGGCGCTCGGAACCCCGCCTGCCGTCGCAGTGGTTGGCCCCGAAAATCGAAAGCCCCTGAGACTCAAGGGGAATTTCCAGGTCGTCGTCGGTCACCACCACGGTGTAGCCGTTGGACAGGGGATAGGGGCCGAACAGCTTGACGAAGAGTTTCATCATCTGCGGCTGTCGGCCGAAGTCGTGTTTGAAGTTGTCGCGCAACCGATCCGGAAGGACCGCCGCCATCGGAACACCGGTCTTGGTCAGCTGATACAGCTCGTAGTGGCCGATCTGCAGGGTGGCCAGGTAGGTCGACGTCGGCTCGGGCTGTTCGTAGGTCCACTGGGTCTGTCCGGCTCGTACCCGCTTGGCCACCAGTTGTCCCGGCGCGACGGCACGGTAGGGGCTGTCGGTGCTGATCTGGATTCGGAAGCTGGCCTTGGCGCTGGGATGGTCGTCGCACGGAAACCACGACGGCGAGCCGTTGGGCTGGCCGGCGACCAGGACGCCCTCGGCCAGTTCCTCGAATCCGACCTCGCCCCACGGGCTGCGGATCGGCCGGGGGTTTCCGCCGTAGCGCACCGAGGTCGTCATCGCCGACCCTGCCGGTAGCGGGCTGTCCAGCCGGATGCGGAGTTTCCCCGCGGAGGTGCCGAAGTGGGCCGGACGGCGTCCGTTGACGGCGACCCTGCTGACCGACATGGTGTCGGCGAGGTCCAAGGTGAAAGTCTGCAGCGACGCCAGCGTGACCGCGGTGATGGTGGCGGTCCCGGTGAGTCGATTGCTGGCCATCTTGTAGTCGAGGTCCAGTTCGTATCGCGACACCCGGTAGCCGAAGTTGCCGTTGTTCGGCAGGTAAGGGTCGATCACCGGCTGCGGTGACGGACTCGGCCCGCGCCTCTTTGCGGGCTGCTTCACGCGAGATCCCGCATCGCGGCTTTCGACTTCTTGCGGGAAAGCGGCCATGGCGCAATGGGATTGCCCTGCCAGCGGGTGTTGGGGGGTACCTCGTCGCCGCGCATCACCAGCGAGCCCGGACCGATCGTGGCTGATGATCCGATACGCGACGCGGGCAGTGCCACGCAATGCGGTCCCAGGGTGGCGCCGTCCTCGAGGAGGACGGTGTCCATGCGCATGATGCGGTCGTGGAACAGGTGCGTCTGCACCACCGACCCGCGGTTGACGGTACTTCCACGGCCCAGGTGTACCAGGTCGGCCTCGGGAAGCCAGTAGGTCTCGCACCACACCCCGCGGCCGATCCGGGCGCCCAGGCCCCGCAGCCAGAGGTTGAGCACAGGAGTGCCGGAGGCGGCTCGTGCGAACCAGGGCGCCGCCACCGCCTCGACGAAGGTGTCGGCAACCTCGTTACTCCACACGAACGGCGACCACAACGGCTGCTCGCTGACCCGTATGCGCCCCACCACAAGCCATTTCGCCCCAACGGCCACAGCGCCGGCCACTGCCCCTGCGGCCAGGAGCACCAGCCCACCGGTCAGGGCAGCGGCGCCGTAGCCCCACGTCGACACGATCCACTGCAACGTGGCGAGGACCGCTGCGGCAATCGCGAAGCTGACCACCATCGGGATCACCCGGCAGCTTTCGACGACGGAGCGCATGATCTTCAGCCGCAGGGATGGGCGGTAGGTCAGGGCCGCGTCGGCCTGGTCGGCGTGTCTGCGCAACCGGATCGGCGGGCTACCCAGCCACGAGGAACCGTCGGCGGCATTGGTGGGCGTCGACGACAGCACCGCCACCAATCCGTCGTCGGGAACCCGGCGTCCCGGCTGGGCGATACCCGAGTTGCCCAGGAAAGCCCGTTTTCCGACCGCAGCCTTGGCCACGTGGATCCAGCCGCCGCCCAACTCGTAGGAGGCCACCATGGTGTCGTCGGCCAGGAACGCACCGTCCTCCACCACCGTGAACTTCGGTATCACCAGTGCCGTCGAGATTTCGGTGTCACGGCCCACCCTGGCTCCCAGGAGTCGCATCCAGACCGGGGTCAGCAGCCCGGCGTAGATCGGGAACAGATAGTTGCGGGCCGCGTCCATCAGGCGTTCGGTGGCCCACAGTTGCCAGCCGACCCGGCTGCGAACGGGGTGATAGCCCTCGCGGAGGCCGATCGAGAGCACGCGCACCGAGACCAGTGTCACCACCGCGTACACCGCGAACGCCGCAAAGGCCGCCACCGGAACCCACGGCGCCGCGTCAGCCACCGCCGCACTCAGCGTCGGCGCGTCGCGAACGGTCCAGGCCAGCAACGCAAGGCCGGCACCCAGGGCCAGCAGGGGAAGACCCCCGAGCAGCGCCGCCGACACCGCGTAGGTCACCACCCAGTGCACAGCCCGCGGCGGGCGGCGATCCGGCCAGGGATGACGGGCCTTGCCCGACTTCACCGCCGGCGAGCCCTTCCAGTACTGGCCGGCTTTGACCTTGTCGACCACGGCCGAACCGGCCGCGACATCGGCGTCCTTGCCCACGACGGCGCCGGGCAGCAGCGTGCTGCGCGAGCCGACGGTGGCGTCCTTCTCGACGGTGATGGGGCCGACATGGAACTTGTCCCCGTCGATCCAGTGGCCGGTGAGGTCGACTTCCGGTTCCACCGAACTGCGGTGACCCAACGTGAGCATGCCGGTGAGCGGTGGTGCGGAATGCAGGTCCACGCCCTTGCCGACCTTGTTGCCCAGTGCGCGGGCGTAGTAGACCAGCCAGGGTGCGCCGGCCTGGTTCTCCGCGCCGCTGGCCTCGGCGAGCCGTTCGGCCAGCCAGACCCTCATGTGCTGCCAGCCGCCGCGCCGGTAGGTCCCGGGCTTGAGGCCGGCGAGCAATATTCGGGCGCCGACCACCGCGATGCCCATCCGGCCCAGGGGGGTGATGAACAGCACGAATGCCGCCGCGAGCACCCACCAGTCGACCGTCATCAGCCACGGCAGCGGATGCCACTGCGCCGCAAGGTTGTTCGCCAATGCCAGCCAGGTCAGCCAGGGCAGTGCGGTCAATGTCGCCAGCGGGACCGACAGCAGGATCTGGGCGGCCTGGCTGCCCAACGGGGTCGGTTCGACGACGCGTGGGACGGCGGGGGGCGCGTCATTCGGTTCGTCGGAGAGTTCCTTGAGATAGCCCGCCAGTGAGCCCAGTCGCGGGTGGTCGTAAAGATGCGCGACGGTCATCTCCGGGTAGCGCGGGCGCAGTGCGACGACCAGTTGCGCCGCAGACAGCGAACCCCCGCCGAGGGCGAAGAAGTCCGCCTCCGGGCCGTCGACGACAGTGCCCAACACGTCGGTCCACAGGCCGGCCAGCCATCCCATGGTGCCGCCCAGTTGGGCGCCGACGTCGGGGGTGTCGCCGGGGGGCGGCCACGGCAGCGCGTCCCGGTCGACCTTGCCCGAGGTGCGGGTGGGCAGTTCGTCGACCAGGACCAGGCGGGGCACCAGTGCGGCGGGAAGCGCCTCGGCCAACTGCGCCCGCGCGGCCGCCAGATCGAAGTCTGGATCGGCCGACGCGATGTAGCCCACCAGCACCGGAGTGCCACTGGCGGTCTTTCGCACCGCCGCCGCCCCGCCGCTCACGCCGGGGAGATTCACCAGTGCGGAGTCCACTTCGCCGAGTTCGATACGGCGTCCGCCCACCTTCACCTGGTCGTCGGCGCGGCCCTGGAAGTACAGGCCGTCGGCCTCCAGGCGCACCAGGTCCCCGCTGCGGTAGGCCCGCGTCCAGCCCAATGAGGGCAGCGGCGCGTACTTCTCGGCGTCCTTGGCGGGGTCCAGGTAGCGGGCCAATCCGACCCCGCCGATCACCAGTTCGCCGACCTGGCCCGGTTCGACGGGCACGCCGGCACCGTCGACGACGACCAGGTCCCACCCTGCCAGGGGTAGGCCGATGCTCACCGGAGCCACGCCGGAAAGCTTTGCCCCGCAGGCGATCACGGTTGCCTCGGTAGGCCCGTAGGTGTTCCACACCTCGCGGCCGCCCACCGCGAGTCGCTCGGCCAGGTCAGGCGGACAGGCCTCCCCGCCGAAGATCAGCAGGCGCACCGCCTCCAGGGCCTCGGCCGGCCACAGTGCGGCCAGTGTCGGCACCGTCGAGACGATGGTGACGTCCCGGGTCACCAGCCACGGACCGAGGTCCATGCCGCTGCGCACCAGCGACCGCGGCGCAGGCACCAGGCAGGCGCCATTGCCCCAGGCGAGCCACATCTCCTCGCAGGAGGCGTCGAAGGCCACCGACAGCCCGGCCAGCACCCGGTCACCGGGTCCGATCGGATTGTCCTGCAGAAACATTCGTGTCTCCGCGTCGACCAGGGCCGCGGCGTTGCGGTGCGTGACCGCCACACCCTTCGGGGTTCCCGTGGATCCCGAGGTGAAGATGATCCACGCGTCGTCGTCGACGGTCGGCGGTGCGGCGCCCAGGCCCCGTGATGAGCCCGTCCCGGGGGTCAACCCGGCCTCGGTGATGATGGCCGCCACC
>CAIOYU010000047.1 GCA_903862565.1 uncultured Actinomycetes bacterium
CGACTCCTCGGCGTGATCACCGCCTCCCGATTACTTGAAGTCGCGCTGGGCAACCAGTGAGCGTCATCGACGTGGAGTGACCGTGGCCGTCTTCGCGCTGACCGTATTCCTCGGTGCCTATCTGCTGATCGCCACCGAGAAGATCAACAAGGTCAAGGCTGCACTCGGCGGTGCGGCCGTCATCGCCGGAGCCGGGATCGCCGGCGCCGACGACATGTTCTATTCCCACGAAACCGGGGTCGACTGGAACGTCATATTCCTGCTTCTGGGAATGATGGTGATCGTCGGCGTCCTGCGCCGGACGGGCATCTTCGAATACACCGCCATCTGGGCCGCTAAACGTGCAAAGGGCTCAGCGCTGCGAGTAATGATTCTGCTGGCGTTGATCACCGCCATCGCTTCGGCCCTGCTGGACAACGTCACCACAGTGTTGCTCATCGCCCCGGTGACGCTGCTGGTCTGTGAACGCCTCGGGGTCAATCCTGTTGCGTTCCTCCTCGCCGAGGTGTTCGCGTCCAACATCGGTGGGGCGGCCACCCTGGTGGGCGATCCGCCCAACATCATCATCGCCAGCCGGGCCGGACTGTCGTTCAACGACTTCCTGCTGCATATGGCCCCGTTGGTTGCTGTCGTGCTCGTCGCTTTCCTGCTGTTGCTTCCGGTGCTGTTTCGCGGGTCGTTCACCGTCGAACCGGAAAGGGCCGCAGAAGTGATGTCGCTCAACGAACGCGAGGCCATCCGAGACGTCCGGCTGCTGATCAAATGCGCCGTCGTGTTGGCGATCGTATTCACCGCTTTCATCGCGCACTCGATCATCCACATCGAACCCGCGGTGGCCGCACTGATCGGGGCCGGAACCCTCATCGTGATCACCGGCGTCGAACCGGAGCACTATCTGGACAGTGTGGAGTGGGAAACATTGCTGTTCTTCGCCGGCCTTTTCATTCTGGTCGGATCCCTGGTCAAGACCGGGGTGATCAGCCAGCTCGCCCGACTCGCGGGAGACGCCACCGGCGGCAATCCACTGCTAGCGGCCATGGCGATTCTGCTCGTGTCGGCGGTGCTGTCCGGAGTCATCGACAACATCCCCTACGTCGCCACCATGAGCCCCGTCGTCGCCGATCTCACCGCAAACATCGCCAATCCCGTTCACAGCCAGGCGCTGTGGTGGTCCCTGGCGACCGGAGCGGACTTCGGCGGCAATCTCACAGCGGTGGGAGCGAGCGCCAACGTGGTCATGCTCGGCATCGCCGCCCGCGAGGGACACCCGATCAGCTTCTGGGAGTTCACCCGCAAGGGTGCATTAGTCACAGTCACCGCCATCGCCATCGCCGCGCCGTACATCTGGTTGCGGTACTTCACTTTTGGGCGATAGACCGGCTCCGTACGATGGACCGTCCAGAGGGCGAGAAGTAACGCTAGTTGCGCGGTATCGCGCAACGTGAACCCGCCACTTTCCCGATACAAACGTCCGCGGGTTCCCACCGGGCGTTATCCATAGCTTGGTGTAGCAGTGCCACGGTCCGGTGGGCGTTAGCTTGCCAGCCGACGCCCCGGCCAGACGTGGCTGCTCCTACCGCCCCCGGGCGGGGGATTTAACGGCCGCCGCCGACTTGGCTGCCGCGGACGGCGGCGGCGTGGGTGTCCCGTCGGTGCCCGGGGTTCCACCACGACCGAGGAAACCTCCGGACCCACCCTCGCGTCCGGTGCCGCCCACCGGGTTCTGGTATTTCACGGGAGGGTCTTCTGTCGGGTCCGTCCACGTGGGCGTCTCGCCGCCACCGATGGCGTTGCCGCCGTTGCCGCCGTTGCCGCCGCGGGAGAAGATGCGGCCGCTACCGCCGTAACCCCCGCTGCCGGCAAAGTTTGCACCGGTCGTTTTGTCGGGCAGCTTCGTGCTGGAGCCGCCCTTGCCGCCGGACCCAGCGGCTCCGACCACCACCCATCCCCCGTCGCCGCCATCGGCCCCGAAGGCCCAGCCATCACCGTCGGCGATGGCGTTGCCGCCATCACCGCCGACCCCGGCCGTGCCAAAATTCGTGTAGCCGCCGATACCGCCTAAGCCCCCGACTGCACTGGAGGTTTCATGGCCGATGGCGTCCCCGCCGTTGCCGCCCCGTGGGCCCTTGCCGAAGATGGAGTCACCGCCGTAACCGCCGTCGCCACCTACGGCACCTTGGGCCTCGGCGATGTCGGGGTTGGTGCTGGTCGCCTCGGCCTTCCCCCCGTTTCCGGCGGCGCCGCCCGACCCGAAGAGCCCGCCGTTGCCGCCGTCCCCGCCGAACCCGCCTGTCGCGCCGCCCTTGCCCCCGGACTCCGCACCGCTGAACGAAGCGCCGCCGTCACCACCCGCGCCTCCGGCGGCGAACCCGATCAAGCCGGACCTTCCGCCGAAACCGCCTGCGCCTCCTGTCGATTCACCGGTGGCGACGCTGCTGTTGCCGCCCTTGCCGCCCTTGCCGCCCTTGCCGCCCTTGCCGAACAGGCCTCCGACGGCTCCGCCGTAGCCGCCGGCGCCGCCGTTGGCGCCTGATCCGCCGTCACCACCGGCACCGCCGTTGCCCCACAGCAGCCCGCCACCGGTGCCGCCGTTGCCGCCGTTGCCGCCGTCGGCGCCCTCAACCGACGCAGCCCCGCCGGTTCCGCCTTGACCGCCGTTGCCCACCAGCAGGGAGGCGCGGCCGCCAGCGCCGCCGGCGCCGCCCGCGACACCCGCGCCGCCGGCTCCCCCATTACCCCACAGCGCGAACAGACCGGCCGAGCCGCCGGCACCGCCAGCACCGCCCTTACCGCCCACGGTCGCAGCCGCACCGCCTGCTCCGCCGTTGCCGCCGCTACCTCCGAAGAGGCCGCCCCCGCCCGCCGCGCCGCCAGCCGTTCCGGCACGACCGGCTCCGCCGTCACCGCCTTGGCCGAACCAGCCCGCTGAGCCGCCGGCACCGCCACCAAAGCCGTTGCCGCCGTTGCCGATAAATCCGCCGTTGCCGCCGACGCACGCCCCAGTGGGGCAGGACTCGGCGGTCCACGAGTAGCCGTTTCCGATCAGAATTCCACCATTGGGGTGGTCGGCGGTTCCGTTGCCGAAGATCTTCGGCAGGATCGACCCTGCCTTGGCGCTCACCGCGGCTGCGGGGGAGGGAGTTGACTGACCGGATTTGCCCGCTGCCGAACCGGTGTCAGCGAAGGCTGTCGGGACCGCGAGCGCAGATCCGAGGCCCGCGCCGATGCCTAAGGTCACTGCCAGCGCGCCGACTCGGCCGACGTAGGTCGAATGCGAGCGCTGACGGGAGTGTGCGCGTGCGATCATTGGTTCCTCTTCTCGAGACGATGTAAGGCGCAGAGCGCAACCTGAGGGTTTTGGTTTTTCTATCACAATTCATCTGAAGATCACAGGGTCTAGATCGCAGGCTCGCAGTCGGACCGGACTGGTGGGCGGCCACCTATTCAGCACGAACTGGAGTTGGGAGGCCCCGGGGCCGCGCGGCGTTCCAAGGTTTTCCAACTTTTGACTAAGGGGTTCCTGAGTGGGTCGTCGTCGACGCTGCAGCTCTGCCAGGCCAAGACTTCCCGTCCACCAGCCCGCCGGGCTCGCCGCCCCACCGTCCGCTCGGGCGGCGTTGGCAAAGCAGGAATCGGACTCAGCGACAAGTTCTTCGGCAGCCCGTGGCACAAGAACGTACCCGCCCGCATCGAAGTCCTCGTGGTTCAGAAAGGCAGTTCATGATGTCGAGACGAAACGTTCCGATAGAAAGCGCGGCGGTCCGCAAGTTTCGGCGCGAGCG
>CAIOYU010000048.1 GCA_903862565.1 uncultured Actinomycetes bacterium
GTCGGCAGCCAGTTCGTCCCGGACAGGCCCGGGTCGCGCTGGGCGAAGATGATGTCGATCGAGCCGTCGGGCTGGTAGACGAGCTCGTCGGGCCGGCTGCTGCTCACGCTGTAGCGCCGCTCGGGATTCGGGACCAGGTAGCCCGCCGCGTCATACACGGTCACCGACCAGAACGCGTCCGCCGGTGGCGCTTCGCCCGCGGCGAAATGCAGCTTGTACGTGCCGAATCCGTTGAGCGGCAACAGGTATTGCGACAGCAGCCCGGGCTCGTACAACGCTTCATCCGGGGTGTTGGCCAGCAGGCCCACTTCGGCGACGCCGGCGCGCAGCAGGTAATTCGTCCCGTAGTTGCCGATGTCGGGGCTCGGAATGGCCCAACCCCGGTGCGTGGTGGCCGATGCCAGTTGGGTCAGTTGGGCCAGCACCGGCAGCAGCGCCGCGGCAGCCTTGACGGCGGCCCCGACAGCCAGCATCGACAGTGCACCGAGATGGGCGTCGGCGACCTGCAGTCCCGGCCCGACGCCGATGGTGGCCAATGTGGCCAGTTCCGGCGCGTCCTCGGCCGGCGGCGGGTTCTGGGTCATCGCGTCGCTGATCGCGTTGAGGATGTCGACACTGGATGACGAGGCCGGGACGATTGCGTTGTTCGGTGAAGTCGCCCCAGTGGGCGTGAGCATGTACTGCTTCATCAGTTGGATCGCGCTCTGTTGGTCCGCGAGGTTTCCGGCCAGGGTCCGTCCGAGCATCAGCATGCTGGCGTACGGGACCTCGACGGTCTGCGCGCCGGGAACGCTGATCTGCGGTCCGCCCGCCCAGGTGATCGCGTATAGACCCGGCCCGGAACCCGTTGTGCGCGAACCGATGTAGCCCGAAGCATTGGTGTAGGGATCGGTCAGCTGGAAACTGAAGTACCGGGTGCCCATGTCCGGTATCGAAAGGACCACCGGACCGTTGGTCAGATCCAGTTCGGCCACCGAGTAGAAGGTGTCGACGTTCGGACGCTTACCGCCGCCGATCGCCCGGGTTGGCGAAGCTGGTCAGCGAGTAGATGGCGTTGAGGTTCTCGGCGGTCGCGCGAACCCGTTCGTATTCCAGCAGCGGATACCCGTAGATGTAGGCCTTAGCGGCGGCGACGGCGGCCTTGAACGGTCTGGGGGCGGCCGTGGTTGCTTTAGGCACTGCGATCGCGGGCACGGCCCGGGCCGCGCCGTGAACTCTGGCCGCCGGTCGCTGCGCCTGAGCCTGGCGCGCGGCGGCCGGTCCGGCACCGGCATCGGCATCGTCGCCGGGAGCAGCCGACGCCGAGCCACAACCCGCGATCAGTCCGGCAGAAAGGCCCGCAGCCAGCATGGTCGCCTGCAGCAGACGCCGCATCGACCCGCTGCTCGGCATGGCTTCCCCGATTCCCGGATCACTGGAGTGCATGATCTTAGCCAAAGTCCGAACCTGAGTGCTTAGCCAGAGTCATGGACTGCCATTTCGCTTCCGGCCGGAACTTGCTATTGTTGTCCCCGTCATACTTTGCTCAGGCAATTGGAGCTGCAGGCAGATGGGTTCGACTTACGTTCGAGTGGCCGCCGGGGTTTGCCTCGTAGCCACCGGGCTGTTCACAGGGAGCGGCGCGATTGCGCTGGCCGCCCCTGACTCCAGCAGCGAAAACGGTAACTCCCAGTCGCAAAACTCCGGCCCCAATCGCAAGGCTGGACACGGCATTGGTGGTAAGTCTTCTGCCGGTTCGGCCGGGAAGTCCGGCGCAGTTAGCCGCCAGACTCCCAGCAGTGCTAAGTCCGCCGACGGCGCCGGTAACACCGTCGGCAGCACCAAGGGCCCCAGCGCGAACGCCGTGGCGAACCTTCCCGATGACCTCGGTCAGGCCATCTCTTCTGTTCCTTCCGCTATTTCGACCGCGGTCCGCGGCCTCGGGCAGGCGGTCACCCCGTCGGCCGGTGCGTCGACGGCGCCGGTCTCGCTCCCAACGATTCCCTCGCAGCCCACCTCGGCCAGCATCCCCACGACGGGTGCGCTGGCCGGAGCGCTGGCGCCGCTGAGCAACCTGGTCGGAAACGTCGCCGGCGCTATCATCGGACCGGAGGCCGCTCAGCCCCTGGTCAATGCGGCCAACCAGTTCCTCGACGAGGTGGCGACGCTGAAGGCTAATTCGAACATCTCCTCGGGGACGAACAACAACAAGCCCCTCCGGACTCCGGTTGCTCTTCCGACCCCGCCGAAGCCTGACCTGCAGACCGCGACGCTCCCGGCACCCATAGTGCCCGGGCGCTCGCTGATCGGCGCCGACGCTCCCGCCCGGGCGACAACCGCCCCCGCAGCGGTGATGCCCGGCGTGATCACTCCTGAACTGCTCTCCAACCGGGTCACCGTGACTCCCGCGCAGCCGGCGCCCGCGGCGCCGACCGTGGCGCCGACCGCCCCGAACTGGCTGTCCGGCGTCGCCTCGCAGATCTTCCACGGTGTGCGTGAGGCCCTGCGCAACGTCACGCTGACCGAGTTGGCCCTCGCGGCCCTGCCCGGTGTGGCCGGTCTGCTGTTCTTCTTCGGCACCGGCATCGGCCTCGGTCACCGCCAGGCGAAGTTCGGCTTTGCGCTGGCATCTTCCGGCGCGGTTCGGTTCGCAGTCCGCGGGCCGCTGGGCGTCGTGCGCAACGGATCCTCGGTTTCGGTCCACAGCCGTAAGAAGGCGTCGGCAGTCAAAACCGACGCAGTGATATCGACCGATGACAGCACCCAGTCGAGTCCGCGTCGACATCTGCGCTTGGTCGACCGCGCAGCTTAAGCGCGTCCTTTCCAGCTTTACCCGAAGTCGTACACCCCCTGCCCGGACTTAGGTACGCCCGGGCAGCTTCATGACCGTCCGCACGATCGGCAGCAGTGACTTCTGCCAGACGGCGGCGGGCACACCGAAGGGTGGGTCGAGGTTGAGAACACGGGCTGTCGCGATCGTCTGAGCCTCGGTGTACTTCAGCAGTCCCTCGGCGCCGTGGCGGCGGCCGACTCCGGAGGTTCCCATCCCGCCCATCGGGGCGCTGAGGCTGCCCCAGGCGAAGGCATAGCCCTCGTTGACGTTGACCGTGCCCGACCGCAGACGCGCGGCGATCGCCTCGCCTTCGTCGTCGGAATCCGCCCACACGCTGGCGTTCAGCCCGTATTCGGTGTCGTTGGCGCGGGCGATGGCCTCCTCGACGTCCGACACCGGATAAATGGACACCACCGGCCCGAACGTCTCGGTTTCCGCGCACACCATCTCAGGGCTGACGTCGGTCAGCACGGTCGGTTCGTAGAACAGCGGGCCGATGTCCGGGCGAGCCTTGCCACCAGCAATCACCTTGGCGCCCTTGGCTTTCGCATCCTCCACGTGCGCGGACACGGTCTCCAGCTGACCCTCGGAGATCAGGCTGCCCATGTCGGCGGAGAAGTCGTAGTCGGTGCCCAGATTCATCGCCCGGGTGGCCGCCCCGAACTTCGCGGTGAACTCGTCGGCGACATCCTTGTCGACATAGATCCGCTCGATGGAGATGCACAGCTGCCCGGCGTTGGAGAAGCATGCCCGCAGCGCCGCCTTCGCGACCTTGTCCAGGTTGGCACCACGGGTGACGATCATGGCGTTCTTGCCGCCGAGTTCGGCGGAGAACCCGATCAGGCGCCGGCCCGCCTGCTCGGCCAGGTGACGGCCGGTTTCGGTCGACCCGGTGAACATCAGGTAGTCGCAGCGATCCAGGATCGCGGTGCCGACCACCGAGCCGGGACCCGGCACGATCGCGTACAGATCACGCGGGAGTCCGGCCTCATAGAGCAACTCGGCACAGGCCAGAGCGCAGTAGGGGGTCTGGCTGTCCGGCTTGAGCACCACGGCGTTACCCGCGATCAGAGCCGGCACCGAGTCCGACGCCGTCAGCGTCATCGGGTAGTTCCACGGGGAGATCACGCCGACCACGCCCTTGGGCTGGTAACAGACGGTGGTCTTACCGATCGCCGGCAGCAGGGGCTGAACCCGGTGCGGCTTGAGCAGGTCCTCGGATACCCGGGCGTAGTAGTTGGCGTTGGCGATCAGATCGATCATTTCCTCTTGCGCCGCCCACCGAGCCTTACCGGCCTCGGCCTGCAGCATGTCCATGAGGAAGTCGCTGTTTTTCACCACCAGGTCTCGGTACCGCTCGATGACCCTGATCCGGTCGGCGACCGGCCGGCGGGCCCAGTCCACTTGGGCAACACGGGCTTTGGCGAATGCCGCTTCCACATCCTCGGCGGTGCCGATCGGGATGGTGGTCAACGGCTTGCCCGTGAACACCTCGTCGACCGTCTTGATCGGCCGGGCGGCGACGTCCTCGATTGCAGCGAGCTTGCGCAGCCGATCGAAGACGGCTTCGGTGGGAGCAGGCATGTCAGACCTCTTCCTGGTTCTGGGCTGGGCTAGAGCCTATCGGCCCGGAAGCAGGGAAGGTGAAGCAGGGAAGGCATAAGGGGAGCCCGAGCGCTGCCGTGGGGTGGAACAGCCGGGCTCCCGTTGTCCAGAGACGCCAGAGCCCGCCCTCGGCGGTGAGGGCGGGCTCTCGCGTTCAGGTCACGGCTCGCTAGGCGGCCGGGGCAGGCGTCGACGTCTGCGGCGCCGTAGGAGTCGGCGTTTCCGTCTGGGTCTCGGTCGGCGTCGGCGTTTCCGTCGGCGTCTCGGTCGGGGTCGGCGTCTGGGTCTCCGTCGGGGTCGGGGTCACCGTCTCCGTCTCCGTCGGGGTGGGCGTAGGCGTCACCGACGTGGTTGGGGTGACCGAGGTGGTCGGCGAAATCGTCGGGCTCTCCTGCACGTTCGAGAGCGCGTTCGGAAGGCCGGGGTTGGCCGGCTTCATCTCGACCTGGGCGCCGAGAACCCCGGCCGCGCCGCCGCCGCTGGACGCGATGCCCGAGATGGTCTGGCCAGGCGGTGTGGTGGACCCGGCGTTGCCGTTCCCCGTGCCGTTGGCGTTGCCGTTTGCAGTACCGCTTCCGGTCCCACCGGCGTTGCTGGTGCCGCTGTTCCCATTTCCGTTGCCCCCGGCGTTGCTGTTGGACCCGGCGTTGCCATTCCCATTGCCGTTACCGCCGGCGTTGCTGTTGCCGCTATTGCCGTTTCCACTGGACCCGGAATTGCTGCCATTGCCATTGCCATTGCCATTGCCATTGCCATTGCCATTGCCGTTGCCGTTGCCGGGGTTGGCGGCGGCGATCGGCGCAACGGCGATGGCCGCCGAGGCGATGACGGCACTCATGAGTTTCCAGTTCACAACACTGCTCCTGCTTCGATGAATTGAGCGTTCCGCGCCTGAAAAATTCCGCGCACGCACTGCCTCAGGATAGCCGTCTCAGCAAACTTCCCCCAGGGCACTAAGTCCCCTCTGGAGGCCAGTTTCCCGCACTGGCCGGCCTCAGCGGAGCTCGACAGCGGGAGCGATCGGGACGCATTACCGCACTTCAATGCCCTAACGCGCTCGCGACACTCGCCGTCCGGGCCGCCAGGCGGTGCCCGAAGGCGTCGCTGTGTCAGCAATCACGCGGAGTGGCGCAGGTCACCGGAGCGTCGCGCGTGGCGATCGTGAGGTTGCGGCGCGTCGCCTGCGCGACGAGCAGCCGATCGAAGGGGTCACAGTGGTCCCAGCGCAGAGCTCCGGCAGCGATCGCATCCTGTGCATCGATGGGTAATTCGATGGCCGCCAGATCGGCCATGATCACCGCCCATGCCGACAGCAGAGGTTCGGCGTCGAGGCGCCCGAGGCGGGTTTTGGTGGCGATCTCCCATGCCGAGCCCGCCGACATCCACACTGCGACGGTACGAGTAATCGGACCATGTGGACTAGTCCGATCGGTCAGTTGGGCTTCCCACCAGCACTCCCTCCATCGCACCCTCGGCGGTGACCAGCACCCCGCGGCCGGGCGGTAGGTGTTGGGCACCGGTCCGGCCGCAGACTTTGACGGTCTGCGGGTCGTTGTCCATGAACAGCGTCGGGGTCCGTGACCCGGTGAGCTTCTGCAGGAACGGGTTCATCGCGGAGACCCCGGCCCAGTTGCCGGGCAGTCGGGTGGCGATGACGTGCAACCCGATCTCGCGGGCGCGTTCGATCAGATCCCACAGCGGTGCCGTGGCGGCGGGCCTGGCACCCAGGCCCGCCGGCCGCAACTCCTGCTCATCGTCGATCAGGACGAAGTGGTGGGGGCCTGCCCAGGACGGCCGCGCGAGCAGTTCCTCCTGCGTCAGGCCCGAGGGTGGGAGTCGCTCACGCAGAGTGGCGGCAAGGTCGGCCAGTGTGGCGTCGATGTCGTCGGCGGTATAAGCGTAAGCCCGGACGGCGGGCCCCTGGATCATGCCGATCAGCGTGGTCTTCGGGTCGATGATGGTGATCTGGGCCTGATCGGGGGACAGCCGTGCGGTGATCGACTGACCGATGGCCGCCAATGTTGTTGTCTTACCGCACCCTTGACGACCGACGACCAGCAGGTTCGGTACCTGCCGGCCCGGCAGTGCCATCGGTTGCAGTGCGCTCTCACCGATCGCGAACGGGATGGTGAACAGCTCACGGCCGTCGTCGGTGGAGTCGAAGGCGGCGGCGATGTCGGCCATTCCGATGCGCTGGGGTAGCCGTGCCAGCGTCTCGACCTTGTCCACACCGGTGTGCGCCGAGATCAATGGGCCCACCTCGCGGGGCGCCAGCCGTCGACCGTCCGGGCCCAGGACTTCCGGAACCCCCACCAGCAGTTCGTGACCGGTCCTCGTCAGGCCGAACCCGGGGCGGTCCAGGGTTTGGCGCGCTGCACGCCGATGCTCCATTCCGGTGCCCATCTGCGATTCGTCCGGATTGCTCAGGCGCAGTTGGACTCTGGCGTTGGACACAGCCAGCAGGGCCTGCTTCTGTCCGATCAGCCAACCGCTGGCACTCGTCATCAGGTGCACGCCGTAGGACAGGCCCTGGCGGGCGATCGCGATGACTCTTTCTCCGAGCGCACCGTCCTTGTCATAGAGGTCCCCGAAGTTGTCGACGACCAGGAAGACGTCCCCGAACTTGTCCGCCGGGTCGGTCGGGCCACGATGTGCGTTGGCCGGTCCGAACCTGCGGTTGCGGAATTCGGCGATGTCGATCTGGTAGCGCTTGAAGGCGGCCTCCCGCGCCCGCATCAACGCCTCGACGGTGGCCACCGTTCGCGATAGTCCCTCGGTGTCGGTCATGCTGACAACGCTTGCCACGTGTGGGATCTCCTCGATCGGGTACAACGAGGCTCCGGTGCAGAAGAACGTCACCCGCTCCGGCCCGTACAGCAACGCGGCGGTGGTGATCATCGTCATCAACGTGGTGGACTTACCCCGCTGGGCGGTGGCGACGACCATGACGTTGTCCATCTCGGCGTCGACGGCGTGCACCCGTTGGGCATGCTCCTCCGGGAAGTCCTCGATCCCGACCGGGAACACCAGCCCCGGACTCTGCCCGTAGTCCACCTGCCACGGTTTCCCCCGCCACAGGCCGACCAATTCGTCCGCGGTCGCGCTGACCTCCAGGGGCGGCAGCCAGATGGCATGCGGCGCAGACACCGGGTGCGATGCCAGCGAGTCGCGAATCACGTCGAGCAGCTTCATGCGCTTGAATCCGTCTGGGTGATAGAGGAATTCGTCAGGGTCCTCCGGCGCCTCGCCGGCCTCGAGTGCTCGCTGCTCCTCGATGCTGAGCGGCTGGTGCTGCCAGGTGAGTGACCGCGGCCGTTGGTGGCGGGCGGCGACCGCCGCGGCCAGCGGTGCGGCCTTCGGCACGACGAACGGCGCTGAGACGTAGAAGCAGCGGAACTGCTCGAGTTCGCGGGGGCCGATCTTGAGCAAGCCGTGGCCGTTCTCCCGGGACGGCAGGTGCAGTGCGGCGTCGCTGCCGATGACGTCACGCGAGTCCTCCGCCGTCTCGGCGCGCAGGGCGACGCGAAACGCGATGTTGCTCTTCACTTTGCTCAACGAGGACAGGTCCAGTCGCTGGCCACCGAGGGTGAAGAACACGTTGCAGCCGCGCCCCTCCTGGCCGATGTGGATGACGAGGTCGATCCAGTCCGGGTGGTGGTGGAAAAGCTCCAGGTACTCGTCGATGATCACCAGCAGGATCGGGACGGGTTCGAGGTGGCGGCCGGCGAGTCGCATCTCCTCGTATTCGTTGGCGTCTCGCGCCCCGGCGTTCTTGAACAGCCGGTAGCGGCGGGCGATCTCGCCGTCGACGGCCTTGCGCATCCGCTCGGCGAGGTGCCGCTGATCGCAGCCCAGGTTTGACAGTGAGCCCACGACGTGTGGCAGT
Source organism: uncultured Actinomycetes bacterium (assembly GCA_903862565.1). GTDB lineage: Bacteria > Actinomycetota > Actinomycetes > Mycobacteriales > Mycobacteriaceae > Mycobacterium. The sequence continues at coordinate 8,304 of CAIOYU010000048.1, forward strand.
CCGGCGAGGTCCTGCGCGGCGGACTCGAACTTCATGTCGACGAAGATCACGACGAACGTCTCGGGGGAGTGCGTCAGCGCGATGCCGTTGCACAGCGACAGGAAGTACTCCGACTTGCCCGATCCCGAGGTGCCGATCACCACGGAGTGAAACCCGTAGCCGCCGAAGTCCTTGGCGCGCAGGATCACGTTCTGCACTCCGCCGCCGGGCTTGACGCCCACCGGGATGGTCGCCCACCGCGCGTCGCCCCGGCCACGGCTCTGCCCCCAGAGCCGATCGAGGTCCAGCTGGCGAGGGTCGTCGATTCCCAGGGCGCGCAGCAGTTCATCCCCCTTGGGGGCGGCCTCCTCGACAGCGGGACCGGTGGCGGGTGACCACCGGGCCAGTGCCCGGGCATACCGGTTGGCGGTACTCTCCGGCAGCATGTCGGCCATGGCGTAGGCCGCACCGCGGTGACGCAAGCGTCCATCGGTCAATTCGAAACACTGCTCGCCCTCCCCGAATCCATCGCCGAATCCGATCCCGACGCCGGGCCGGGCGGCCAGGCGCACCATGGTGATACCGGACATGCCCTTCTGCCCGGTCACCGTCTCCCACTGCTCCGGTGTTCCTGCGTTGTCGTCGACGATCACCCAGTGCGGGCCCGTCGGCTCGACCGGAGAGAGGGCGGTGATCGGGCTCAGTCCCGTCGGCGGCGCCCACGGACCGCGGCCCCTGCGGTGCAGTTCGGCATCCAGGGTGTCCTCCAGATCGGTGGGGGAGGTGAAGATCAGGCGCCGTGGGCCGCAGGCGTCCACCATCTCGTCGTGGCGGTTGTGCGGGAGCCACAACAGCCAGGTCCACCGCTCCGGGTGCCGGGTCACCACGATCAGCTTGAGGTCGGTCGGGCTGTGGTGGACGGCAAGCGAGCACAAGATGGATCTGGTGAACGCGTGGAGTTGTGCGGTGTCCTCGCCGATGACGCTGAAGCCCGGCTTGGAGCGCAGGCTCACAATCTTTCCGATGCCGCGAATCCTGCTCTGCTCCAGTATGAAATCGCGCAGCGCACGGCCGGTGACAGGTTCGAGTTCTTCCCCGATGGGCACCTCCGGCCACTGCAACGACACGGCGGAGTCGCCGGTGGCCTGGACGCCGACACCGAGGCGGACGTCCAGGAAGTCCGGGTCGGCGGGGCGCCGCTCCCACATCCGCGGGCCGCCGATGACGGTCGCCAGGCGCGAAGGATCACAGTGGACGAACAGTTGGCTGCGCCGATGGTGCTGGGCGGCGCGCTGCACCTCGTCGCGGTCTTCGTCGAGTCGGCGAAGGTAGGCCCGTCGCTCACGTTCGTGTTCACCCCAGCTTGCCCGTCGGCCCCGGCCGAATCGGCCGCCGAACATCAACGCCCCGAACCCGATCATGCCGATGAGGGGGAAGAACCCGGACTGCAACGACCGGGTGCCCGAGCTGTACATCACCACCATGGTGCCGAGGATGCCGACCAGCAGCGCCGGCGCCGCGATCATCATCAAGATGTTGCGCGGGTCGCGTTCGGGAAGCGCCAGCGGCGGCGCTATCTGAACCCGGGTCGGCGGCACCTCGGGCGGTGGGGTGCGGGTGCCCCGCACGAAGGGCTTCGGCGCCATCGCTATCCGGTCCCATTCGGAGCGGGGATCGCCGTGACAGCGCCCACCGGACTGACCGTGTCGCGGGCGACGAGTGCGTTGGCACGGCTGATCGCCGGGCCGGCGGCGAAGGTTCGCAGGATGGGCCACGGCACCTGGACGGCCCGGCGCGGATCGATGCCCAGGGCTTGCAGGGTGTCGCCGTCCTGGTCGATGCCGTAGCGAACCCCCTGCGGCGACACCCAATACAGCGCCTCCCGGGTATTGGCGGCGGGTGCCCCGCTGGTGGTGACGACCAGGGTGGCGGCACCTGGGCTGATGAGGACCTGTTGGGCCTCAACCGAACCGGGGTCGCGGCTGTCCCGCACCAGGGTGACGATGTTGGCGTCGAGGCTCGCCGGAGTCGGCAACCCCTGCCCGCTGAGGAGCGTCACGGTCGCCCGACGGTCAGTGGCGAGCTTCTTCCAGCCGACGCAGGTCACCGGGTTGGTGGCGGTATCGCGGAACCGGAGGCGGCCGGTCGGGTAGAAGTCGACGTCGAGGAGGTGAACCTCCGGGATGTGCATCAGCGTGGCTGATGAAACAAGCTGGGGTGCAGCGGCATTGCGTCCGATGGTGCCCAGGAGATCTGCGACGAACGCGGTGATTCTCTGGATGCCGTCGGGCAGCAGGACATAGAACCCCCGAGCCGCGCGGTCGGCGTCCTCGGTGACCAGCACCCGGCCGATGGTTGCGCCGGGCAGCCAGCGCGACGGGCCCGCCGCACCGGGAATCACCGGAACAACGAGGGGTTCGGTGGCCGGCATCGCGTCGTAGAGGGCGTTGGAGATCGGCACCGGCCGGGTGGCGGCCGCGTCCACACCGAGGGTGAAGGCGACCGCGCGGTCCGCGAGGTTGATCGGCGTGCGGTGCCCATTCCAGATCAGCTGGGTGATGTTGTCGTGCACCGCCAGGATCGCCTCGCTCTCCTGCATCGGCAGGGCCCTCCCGGCGGCGGGCAGTTCCCCGGCGATCGTCGTCACCATGGGCTGGTGGCCCGAGGCGGTGTCGCATACGGTCCAGGCCGACAACGGGTTTGGTGAGACGGTCAGGTCGTCGGGGATCCCGGGGATTCCGATCATGGGACCGGTCGGGTGCTTGGCGATCTCGCTGCCGTGGATCCAACGCGGTGCGGCATTGCTTCCCGCCACCAGGCGCGCGGAGGTCAGATTGAGCGCGGGGTGCAGCCGACCTTCGACCTGCGCGTACAGCGCACCGGTGTCGCGGTTGCCGACGATCGGCGACTGGCCCACCGTCGTTGCCGGTTTGGTGAATTGGAGCAGCGCCATCCAGCCGCAGCCGAGTGCCACCAGGACCACGGACATGGCCAGTGCGGCTTGTTGTTTGCGGTCGTCGTGTTTCATCCGCACTGAGAACCTGGTGAGTGCGGCTCGCAGGCGCCGGTTGTAGAACAGATGCCCGGAGTTCTGGTCCCGATTGGACAGGTTCAGCGGCACGGCGGTCCCCCCGGCAACAGGGCGCCGTAGCGGGTGCGGAAGTCGGCCTCGACCGCCTCACGCAGTGCCGCGAACGCGGTGTTGATCCTCGCCGCGAGTTCGGTGTGGGTGTAGTCGGTGGTGACCCGGGGATGCAGGGTCAGGTCGACGAGGCGGCCCTCGGCGTTCGCGACGGCCTGAATGTCGCCCATGTCGACGGTGAAGGTGGTGCCGTCCGCGTCGGCAAGCATGGCAGACAACCGCTCGGCTGCCTCGTCGAGTTCGCGCAAGACGTCTGCGACGAGGTCGTCATCCTGGTCCCCCGGCATCGCCCCAGAGTGAAACGGAATGCCGTGGGGGTCAATTCACCCTGGCGGCCCTTGGGGATGGCGCGGCGGCCACAGGTCGGGCGTGCGCGCGGGCAGCGGGCGCGGCGGGAGTTGCGGTGTCGTTCAACGTCTTCCGGTTCGACGCCGGCTGGGGAATCCGCGGGACGACGATCGGGGCCGCGGTAGCGGCCTTGCTCGCGGCAAGACCCTGCTGCCGGGCCGCGGCGAGATCCGTGCGCAACTGCCCGCCGTCCCACGGCCGGAACAGGCGCACCTTCGTCGGCTGTCCGGCCGGGATGGTCCGGTCGTACCCGCGCTCCACCAGCACCTGTAACACCGGCTCCACCCGCGCGATGGCCCGCGCCGGGAATCCGGCATTGATGAGGGGCTGCAACAGGGGCAGGTGCTCGCTGGGGATGAAGTAGTAGCTGGTGTCGCCGTAGTGCTGGATCGTCGTCTTCGGGTTGTAGGCCGGGTCGGCGGGATCGAGCGTGGTCGGGCCGTAGTTGTGGTTGTAGAACATCGCCACAACGGTGTTCGCCATCGCGAACGGGTTGAGCGGGTACAGGGGGAGGTCGGCGACGGGGTCGTACTGGCGGGCGATGTCCACTGTCGGGAACGGTGTGTCGGTCGGTGTGGCGCCGGTGAAGGTCAGACCGGGCAAGCGCAGTCCGCTGAGCCGCGCGCCGATGCCGCCGTTGGGGCGGTAGGCGTTGCCGATCACGACGAACGACAGCGGGGGTCCGGCTTCGCCGATCCCGGCGGACGCGATCAACCGCCGCTTGACTTCGGTTGCGACAGCGGCACTCTGGGAGTAGCCGAACGCGACGATCGGGGCCTGCGGATCCCCGGCGGCGGTGTGCTGTCTGATCAGATCCGCGACAGCGGCCTGCAGGATGTCGGCGCCCTCCTGCACGGACCCGTCGACGGATTGATCGGACAGCCCGCCGAACGGCCAGAACTCCTCCGGGGTGATCAACGGGATCGCGGTGAACTCACCGCCCAGGCTCGGCTTGACGTAGTGGCGCACGGCCGTGTGAATCCACTCCGGGTTGACCGTGTGCATGTTCGTCCCGGTCATGATCAACGCATCAGCGGCCAGCAACTGAACCTGATAGTTGGCGTGCTGCAGGGCGATCGGCGCCGCGGGCGCGATCGGCGAGGGTGCCAGAGTGATCGCTGCCGACACACACACCAGATGGGCCAGCGCCCCCCGCGCCATTCCCCGAGTCCCCCTGCCCACGCGTCAATTATGAGACGGGACGGCCACCGACCACAAACCACTGGGGACCAAAGGCCCCCGAAACGGGGCTAAAGTCCCGGTCCGGCGTCAGGGCCAGGGGCCGCCCGGCGGGGCGCCCCCGCCGGGCAACGGCTTGTTCTGCAGGAATCCCAGGCAGGTGCCGACGCTCCGACCGGGGATGCACGGGATGCCGTTGACCGTCGGGACTCCACCGACGACGTAGCACTGTCCGGTGAAGGGGTCGGCGTTATGGCCGATGGGGCAGGCGTGCGCAGACGGGGCAAACGCGACCGGGGCCGCGCACACCAGCGACGCGACGACCGGGATCAATAGCAGGCGGCGGCGCACACCGAAAGGCTAGCCAAGCAACCAGGGCACCGCCACCGCCGTCGTCTCGGCGATCAGCGCATCGAGTTGCGGTGCCTTCGGGTTGTCCGACTGCGTACGCGTCATCACCGACAGCAGCAGGCGCTCACCGCCCGGCCCGAACGCCACGCCGATGTCGTTGGTGCTTCCGTAGTCGCCGGCGCCGGTCTTGTCCGCGACCGTCCACCCCGGCGGCAGGCCCGCGCGAATCCGCTTGTCGCCGGTGACGATGGTCCTCATCCACTCGTTGATCTGAGCGCGGTGTGGCTCGTCGAACACGTCGCCGGTCAACATGTTCAGAAAGCCGGTACCCATGGCACGGGGGCTGGTGGTGTCGCGCGGATCGCCGGGCA
>CAIOYU010000049.1 GCA_903862565.1 uncultured Actinomycetes bacterium
GGCATCGGGATCAACACCGGGGTGGTGATTGCGGGAACCATCGGCGGGGGCGGCAAGTTGGAGTTCACCCTCATCGGGGACGCCGTCAACGTGGCAGCCCGCGTAGAGCAACTCACCAAGACCACCGGCGACACGATTCTGCTCACCCAACAGAGTGTCGATGCTCTGGGATCACCAACCCGTGGGCTCGTCGACCGGGGACTCCATGCTCTTAAAGGAAAGACCGCCGCCGTTCAGGTCTACGGGGTGGACAACGAGGCCGAAGTTCCGGCGTACCTCGCCCGTTGAGGGGAGCCCATGGCAGCACTAGGGGGTGGGGAGCCACTGCGGTTCGACGCTGCTCGGCCACTACGACGCGTCCGTTCGGCCTCGCTGGCGACGGCGGCTCTGACTGCCCGGCGATCAGGCCCGAGGCTTCTTTGTGTAGTCCTGCATTCCACTCCTCCAGGAGTGCAAGTGCTTCGGTGGGATCAAGCGTTGATGGGCTTGGAAGATGCCGCCGAGTCGGCGTCAGCCTGACTTCGAAGTGGTTGCCGCTGCCAGAACCGCATCGTTGACTGCCGTCGGCGTGATGGCGACGACTGCTTTCTGGGCGCGACTGGCGAAATCCAACAGGTAGCGGCGTTTAGGATGCCGCGATGTCAGCGCATGCTCGACGGCCTTGGTGACTCGCTCGGGATCGGCGGCAATTTTTTGCATACGCCCCAACAACTTCCGAGTCCCGGCGAGGTGCGAGGCATACAACCGGCGATGCTCAGCACTGAGCTGGTCGGCCATCTGGTCGTGGTCGGCGAGAACACCGGCCCACATGTCGGTTCGGATTGGTCCCGGCTCGATGAGTGAGACGGGAATCTTCCATGGCCGCAATTCAATGCGGAGTGCATCGGCGAGTGATTCGATCGCGTACTTCGATGCGTTGTATGCGCCGGTGCCGGGCGTGGTGAACAGCCCACTGACCGACGAGATGAACACCACCCGTCCCTGTGATGCACGTATTTTCGGCAGCACCGCCTGCAGCGCTGCGCGGTTCCTCTGAGTGCCATCATGCGAGAAATTCCAAAGCCTCGGTGACGAACTCGTTGTGGTTTTGGAAGATGCCGCCGTGCCCCGCGTCGGGGTAGATCCGCAAACGCGCGTTGGGCAGCCGCCGAGCCTGATCAGTGGAATTGCTGGTGGGCACCATGCGGTCATGATCGCCGTTGGCCACGAACACCGGCTGGGTGATGCCGCTCAGATCGAAAGGATTCGGCGTTCCCCAGTTGCGGAAGGCCTTTGGAGCTAGCGCCACTCCCAGCCAGAGCGCCGTCGCGCTTACTGGACCTTGACGACCTTCAGGATGACCGGGGAGTCGGACTTCACAACCGTTCCAGCGCCTGGCACCATGCTAACGACCTTCCAGTCCTTCGCCACGTCGACGGTGTTGTATTTCGCGTTCGACGAGGACAGTTCCACTTTGGTGAGCCCGAGACCTTCCAGCTTCGCCTTAGCGATCTCGGCATTCTCGCCGTAGATGTCGGGAAGTGTCACGTAGGCGTCCGGCCTCGCGGTCGAAGTGGCTGAAGCAGAGGAAGTCCCTGAGACAGGGGCGGGTGCCTGCTGGTTAGCCGACGCGCAGGCCACCATTGTGAGCGCGGATGCTGCGAGTAACGAACGCTTGCCCCACTTCATGAGACGACAGCTTACTAAGCTTCGGCATCTACCCTGGGGGTGCTCGAGCACGGCGGTCACTTCGGCTTCTCAAATGGCGCGAACAACTCGGACCATGACCGGGCCAGCAGTCCGTACTCCTCTTCGCAGCCCGTCGCGCGGCTCTCAGGCAGCTCCCCGTCTGTGACGAGGCGATCGAACTTGGCCGGATTCGAACCGTACATCCAGCACAGCATGTTGTACATGCGAGCCTCGTCCACGGAATGCTTACCAGCTAAGTCCGCCTCTTCGAGCGCCCCCTCGCTTTCGGCGTAGTGTTGGAACATCCGGGCGTAATCACGGACCGCGCGTTCGGCCTCAGGTTCCACGTTGCCGTTCGCGTCTGGGGCGAGAAAGAGGTACACGACGAGCTGGTCGGCGGCGTCCTCCTCCTTACCGGTGATCGGCAGGCCGCCCAAGTCAATCGCCGCATGGGCAAGTTCGTGATAAAAGGTCGCGCGGGTGGCGTTGAGGGCTGCCGGGATCGGATCAGCCTCGCCAGCCTCTTTGAAGGTACGCAGACTCAGTCCGGCGTCCTCGTAGCAAAGAGTGATTTTCTTCTCGGAAAACTGCCAGTAAGCGTTCGGCGTGTCGCACTGCGCCCCGACCAACGCAATGTCTTCCGGCAGTTTGAGAGTGCCATTGACCTTTTCGGCCACGTTCTCAAGGAGGTGGGACCGCATCATTAACGAGCGACCAGCGATGGCTTCACCGCTTTTGGCTGGCTCGTACGCCACAGACATTTTCGGCGCGCCCGTGCTGGAGCCACACCCCGAGGCCAGAATCGCTACCACAGACGTAGCACCCGCGAGGGATGACCGCGCCCACAGTCGGGACGGGCTCAGTGTCGTCCCGGCATTCCCGGAGCGATGGGCGCCGCGGGGTTCACCGTCGCGGCCCCCGGTGCCATCACCTTCTCCGGCGAGCCCTGCTTGGCTTTCCCGCCTCCCTCTTTCCCGTCCGGCGCGCCCCTCTTGGAATCGACTTGGCTGTCAGCCGGAGCGTTCGGTGCTGGCGACTGCTTGGCACTGCAACCGACCGTGAGCCCCATGCCGACTACAGCCAGCCCACCCACAAACAGGGCAATTCGGCGAGTCAGGACATTCCCGTGATTCATAGCTCGTGTCTACCAGAGAGGGCAGACGTCACACAATAGCGCCGCCCCTGCCGATAGCGCCGCCCCTGCCGATAGCGCCGACCAGGAAATCGTCTGCCGACTGGCCGCAAGCGTGGAACCTAAAGCTGCTACTCGTTGATTCGCTGGCGGGCCAGCTCGAGCGCCCACTTGCTGTAGGCGCGTTGGCGGGGGGCTCGATCCGGGTGGCGGACTGGACCTGCAGGGTCGGAGTCGACGTGGAATCGCCGTTGGCTGCGCCGGGGACTACGGTGCCCTCCACCCTCAGCCACGTTTCCTCGGGTAATTCTTCAGCTCAGCGATCGCTGGCCCGCGCAGATGGATACGGGCCAGTTGCGCGTCTGCGGCACAGCAGATGATCACCACTCTGCCCAGGTCCACGCCGTTGGTCTGCGGCAGGGCGAAGCCGATGACGGTGATGAGGCGATCCTTCAGCATGGCGGCTGTGTCCTGGGGCTTGGACGAAGATGCCGCTGAACACCGTGCCGGCTGTCGACAACGCGGCGCTGTCGTAGACCGCGGCCCTCAATGTGCTGCCCATCGTCGCGACCAAGACCGGCATCCCGTTGGTATGCCTCCACACGTCGGAAGAGCGGTCTGCGAGATGCGTTCGGGGAGCATTCGTCTCAGTGTTCCGCTGTTGGATGACACCATTCAGATCGGTGTTGAGGGCAAACTGACGACTGCCACTGTCGTCGAGGCGACTTCGTCCGCGTTACAGGGACATAGGAATCGGCGGCTCCGTTCAAGCAGTCATGAAAGTCTTTGCACCACGGCCAATTACTGAATTCACCAAAGACCCGCGGTGCCGGTGGCTAACACGGGCAACTGACTGGCTGAGCATCGACTTGCTGCAGACAGTTAGTCGTTTAAGCCCTTCTGCACGTCCTCTATTCGTGTACCGATGTAAATGGTTGCGGCGGAACGACCCCGGGTGAGGGGATTGTCGAACCAGACCGCCCGTGCTTCCACGTCGGTGAAGACCGTTTCCAGGAGTGCGACGAAGTCGACGTCGGGTGGATCGTCGGACCACATGGCGAATGTGCCACCCGGCGAGAGATGCGAGGACGCGGAACGCAGACCGTCGTAGGTATAGAAGCTTGCGTGAGGTCCGTGCAGCACGTGCCGGGGCGAGTGGTCGATGTCCAGCAGAATCGCGTCGTAGGTCCGGTCAGGGTGACCCGGGTCGAACCCGGCCGGATCAGCGGCGGCGGCGAAGAAGTCTGCGCACACGAGCGTGACGCGGTCGTCAATCGCCAGACCGGAGGTGTCGGGAAGCAGATCCCGCTGGTGCCAGTCGATGACGGCATCGGAATACTCGATCACCCGGAGCGCCCGAATCCGACTGCACTGCAGCGCTTCCTGTGCGGTATAGCCGAGGCCGAGGCCGCCGATGACCACGTCCAGCGCCGTTCCCGGGGTCCTTTCCAGCGCGAGCCGAGCCAATTCCCTCTCGGCGACCGTGAACAGGCTCGACATCAGATGCTCATCACCGAGCTTGACCTCATAGACGTCCTCGCCCACCGTGAGGTCGAATCGACGCCGGAGGCTGATCACGCCCATCGGGGTCTGCTGCCAGCCCAACTCCTCGAAACGTGCGCTCACGAGAAGACCCTAGCTCCAGGGGCCGGAAAAGAATTCCGTCCAGTTCGGCTGCGGATCAGCCACGGGCGACGTCGCGGCAGCGTTTGATCATCGGCGTCAGCAGCTCCAGCGCCCCACACCTGGCCTTCGCCACGCTGAAGGCGTTGTGCAACATCCCGAGGTCGAGACCCACCTCGTCGTCTCCAGGGGAGCCCGCTCCGTCAGCACTGGCCTGGATCGGCGCCCATCTCGGCGCTACGCATCGGCATGCCGTCGATCACGGCATAGATCGCCGAAAGATTTGGCACAGCGTTGATACGCAACTTCTCGCCTCCGTCTTTGCCGATTAGCACCGCGCTGAAGGTGTTCGCCCGAATCCCGAACTCCGACAACAACCGTCGGGCCTGGCTGGTGTCGACAACCTGGCCGTCGAGAGTGCTGGTGCCTTCGGTCACGATCAGGCCGAGCACCATGTCGCGATCCGCGAAGTCGCATCGACTGGCCTCGATTCGGCGCACCGTTTCAACCAGGCGCGGATCGCTCTCCGAGGGCGCAAACAACAGCAGTGGGCGGCGCTGCCACAGGAAGTCATCCAGTTCCGCCGCCGCGGCCGCAGCCGGTACGAGTACAGCCCCGACCGCCAGAATGATCACGGCGAGTACGCATTGGAGGAATTGCCGGCAAGAGTGGGCCATAGTGCCTCCCGACTCTATCGTGATTACCGAAAGGCGGTGTAGCTGCGATGAATGATGAGTCCGTCTCGGTCGAGGTCCGCCACCACGGTTTCCCCGACGGATTCTTCACCCGGCGCGACGAGGGTGACGACCGCCGCTTCTACGGCGAGCCGCGGCTGGTCCAGCACATCGACGACGGCGCCATCGCTGCCGTGCGCGACCTCTACGAGGAGCTCGGCCGTGTGGGCCCACCGCTTCGGACCCTCGTGAGGGTTCTTGGGTCGACCAGGTTCCGCTTGTTCCGGCCCTCTCGACGAAGTCGGTGACCGTCGATACCGGCGCCGGCTTACTGGCCCGGCGACAAGACCTCGATGACTGCGCGCAGCGGCCCAGGGGATACCGCAACCTCGCCGACGAACGGGTTGGCGCTCTCCATGATGACGGCGAGGTTGACGGCGACCACCACGGCGATGCCGCCGACCACCGCGTGGTCCCAGCGCGGATTCGGTACGCCGTAGATGATTCCGCAACCGAGCACCAGAGCGCTGGTCAGCACGATGAGCGCCATTCGGCGGTAACCCGAGTGCTGGCCGCGGGCTTGAAGGATTCGGTGCGTGCGGGCCTGACTGGCGGAGTTGAGGTTGTAGTAGGAGGTCGAGAGCAACGTGGTCTGGGAATTGCTGCGCGCCTCAACTTTTCCGTAGGCGGTGTAGAGGTTGGCCAGAGCGGTGTCGGTCTCGGGGGCCGAACGGCCCACCGCGGCGGTTGGCCACTCGGCTTCGGCGGCGAGCACGTAGTCGAGAAGGCCCTGGCGGATTCGTGTGCTGTCCGCCGTGTCAAAGACGGTGCGGTCCTGAGCCATCTGCATCAAAGCCGCGCCCTCTTCCTGCATGCGTCTGTTCACCGCGTCGGACTCGGCCCACAGCCCACTGGTGAGAAAGCCGACAAAGAACGAGTAAACGGTGGCGACGAAGCCCAGCATGAACTTCAAGTCGTTGTTGTGAGCGCCGTCCCTCAGGCTGGGGAACCTCCGGCGCACGATTACGTTCACCAGCACGGATGCCCCCGTGATCACGGCGATCAGTCCGAGTAGCAGCTGCCAGAACGGAATCGTGCTGGCGGCCCAGCTCGGCATCGTTCGTCCCTCTCGCTCGTCGGTCGCCGGGGTCGGGTGCCGAGAATCTTGTCGAATCGTAAGGATAAACCGGTCCGGGGAGATCGCCGTCCGGCTTGACACTCAGGGAGTGAATCGACGCTGAGTCGCACCGCCACCGTGCTCGGCTGCGACCCGTTTGCGACGCATAGGAGCGAAGCGACACAAGCGTTATTGCGGGTGAGTTCCGACAGCATGCTCACCTCGCCGCTGCGTTGGATGTCAAAATGTCGAGCAGGACGCTCCTGCCGCGCGGAGTCGGGCACCGCTGAACTGCTTGCCGGCTTCGGCCAGTGCGCGTCGCAGCGCATCGGCCTCGTCGGCACCCACCCGCCCGACGAAGCGCATCAGCGCGGCCTGTCGTCCGCCGCTGTCGCTGACTTGATCCAGCACGTCGACCATGAGGCTGGCTACGAGGTCGTCGCGGCCGTGGCTCGGGGCGTACCGGAAGGCCCGTCCGGCACGGATCTGAACAACCAGGTCCTTGCAGTACAGACGCTGCAGCACGGTCATGACAGTGGTGTAGGCCAATTCACGCTCGGCGAGCAGGCCATTGTGGACCTCGCGCACCGTCTGGGGGCCGTCGTTGTCCCATAGCTGGTCCATCACCGCGCGCTCGAGATCGCCCAGACGCCTCAGCATTGCCATGTCCCACTCATTTCCTTGGCCGACGCCGACATACCTGCGTTCTGTCACATAGTCGTGCGCGGGCCAGGCTCGGTTCCCGTTAATCCGAACGTGTGCTGTCCTCGGACAGTGAGTCGCGGCGGGGGGTAAAGGTCAGGGAGTGACGTCGACGGTGGCGACGGTCTCGTCGAGGTGACGCAGTTCGATCAGGGCCTGGGCACCAGCCACTGGGCCAATTCCACGGTGACCCCGGCTGGGCCTTCCACGTAGTGGAGTTTCCGATCAAGGAAGGCCGGAAGTTCCTGCTCGTACACTTTGATTCCCTCTGAACGCATCTTGTCGAGAGTGGCGTCCATGTCGGCAACCCGGAAGCAGACATGGTTGAAGCCGGTTCGACCCATGAACTCGGTCTCCTTGTCGACCTCCACCTTGGGGCTGTGGAAGTAGAGGAGCTGCACCTCCTGGTAGTCCCCATTTACCCTCGCTGACAGCGTGTAGTGGTCCGCATCGGCATCTTCCAGACGCAGGTACGAGGACATCTGGGGGCCGGAGATCCGCTCCATGTGGGTTTGTTCAAAGCCCAGGATGGCGAAGAACTTCAGTGCGAAGGGGACGTCGGTCACCACGAAAGTGATGTGATCAAACTGGGACATGTCTGTCTTCCCCTCTCATCTGGACGGGCAATCCCATTTCGGATGCGGGTGGCTTTACTGTCAGCTTTACTCGGGTAGGACGATATCTCCGAGGCAGCAGAAGAGAAGGAGTTTTCAGTGCCAAAGTACTTGGCGTTGTTCAAGGCTGGCGGTTCAGGGCCCGAACAAATGGGCGCGCCCACCGAGGAGCAACATGCGGCGTGGCTTGTCTGGAAAGACGAAGTCGGGGATGCCATCATCGACTTCGGCGGAGCCACCATCGCAGTCCCAGGAGGCGTCGGCGGCGTGGGCGGATACTCAATCGTACAAGCCGACACCACCGACGCACTCGAAGCGATTTTCGAAACCAATCCGCACCGCCAGCAGGGCGGCACGATCGAGTTCTACCAGATCCTTTGAATACGAGGCGGATAATTCCCGCGCACCTGCAGCGGCCGCAACGGTCGGGCCGCCTGCCATCAGGTGTCGTATACACCCTGGCAAGCGACAGACCTAGTTTTCAACTGTCTGCAACAGCACGCTCGTAGAGCGAACCCATCTGTCGAAAAAGACCTTGACGGGGGGTTCGGCAGTTGTACGTTCAAGGGATGAACGATGTGCGTCGATTGGTCGCCGGGGCCGCGCTGCTCGGCTTCCTTTTTCCGACAGGACTCGCGCTAGCCCCCATCGGCATCGCCGACCCTGGCCCGGGCGACTGCAGCCTCGCTGACCTA
>CAIOYU010000050.1 GCA_903862565.1 uncultured Actinomycetes bacterium
CACACATTTACATAAAGTTACGGCGGCCATAGCGGCAGGGAAACGCCCGGACCCATCCCGAACCCGGAAGCTAAGCCTACCAGCGCCGATGATACTACCCAAAAGGGTGGAAAAGTAGGACACCGCCGAACACACATTAAGGAACACCCCCCGAGAAATCGGGGGGTGTTCCGCTTTTTTCAGGCTGTTAATGGTCGAATTCAGAATTCGATAGGCAATTCCCCCGCACTAACGCAATTCAAACGGCCGGCGAATTGCGCTTTTCCAGATCCAGCAAATGGCGTTTGCGATCGATGCCGCCGCCGTATCCCGTCATTCCTCCGCTGGATCCGATGACCCGGTGACACGGAACGATGATGCTGATCGGATTTCGGCCGTTGGCCAGACCGACGGCCCGGAACGCCTGCGGTGAGCCGACCTGGTCGGCGATTTCCCCGTAGGTTCGGGTCTCCCCATAGGGGATGGTGCGCAGCACACCCCAGACCCGGCGCTGAAAGTCGGTGCCGGCCAGGTCCAGATCCAGGTCGAATTCCGTCAACGTGCCCGCGAAGTAGGCATCGAGTTGAGCGACGGCGTCGGCGAACGCCGCGGAGTCCGTCGGTTCCCAGTTGGAGCGGTCGGGCTCATGGGTCTGTTCGGCCATCCGCAGATGCATCAGAGTGTCGCCGACGCCTGCCAACGTCAGGGGGCCGACCGGGCTGTCGATTGTGCGGTAGTGCAATTGCATAACCCGACGATGGCACGGCGGCGCCGCGCGGCGCCACTCACCCCTGTGAGCGGCTCGGACCGAGGCCGGCTCTGCTAGCGGTGCGCGAATTGGGCGAGCCCGGCGACACGCACCTTTTCGTCGTAGCCGCGCAGTTTGAAGGCCTTGCCCAGATGCCAGAAGCCCCGCTCCTGGGCCGAGGCTGCGTCGATGGTCGCCTCGGTGGCCAGTGCCCGGCCGGGCTCCGTGCGGGCGAGTTCACTCAGCCGCGCGGCCTCGTTGACCGGGGCGCCGATAACGGTGTATTCGAACCGCTCCCGGGCGCCGACGTTGCCTGCCACCACCTGACCGGCCGCCAACCCTATGCGGGCGGGGCACTCCGGAACTTCGCGCTCGAGTCGGGTGATGATCGTCCGTGCGGTCGACAACGCCGAGTCTTCCGGGCAGACCAGTTCGGTCGGCGCTCCGAAGACCGCCAGCGCGGCGTCGCCTTCGAACTTGTTGACCAGGCCGTTGTTGCGGTCGACCTCTTCGACGATCACGGCGAAGAAGCGGTTGAGCAGCTCGACAACCTGGATCGGGGGCAGCGTGCTGACCAGCCTCGTGGAGCCGACGATGTCGATGAACAGCACTGCGACATGGCGTTCTTCACCGCCGAGGGTGGGGTGCTGCTGCTCGGCCGCGGCGGCGACCTCACGCCCGACGTGCCGGCCGAACAGGTCCCGTACGCGTTCGCGTTCGCGCAGCCCGTCCACCATCGAGTTGAAGCCCCGTTGAAGCTCGCCGAGTTCGGTGCCGTCGAACACCACGACGCTGGAGTCGAGGTCGCCGTCCTCGACCCGCTTGAGCGCCGAACGCACCACCCGGACCGGGGTGGCGGTCAGCCAGGCGAGGATCCAGATCAGGACGAAACCGATGATCAGGGTGATGATCGAGGTGATGATGATGGCGACTTCCAGTTGCCGCATGCTCAGATTGCCCATGGTCAGGGAGAAGAACGCCGTCAGGCCGATGCCGACGACAGGCACGCCGCAGCCGAGCAGCCAGACCGTCAGGGTGCGCCCCATGATGCCGGGAGCCAGTCGCCGGGGCGGGGGTCCTGCGGCCAGGGCCAGTGCTGCCACCGGGCGCAGCGCGAATTCGGCGAAAAGGTACGCGCAGGTGGCCACGAGAAGGCCGCAGAACCCCAGGGTGGGCATGAGTAACACGATGAATCGGGCGTCGTACGTGCCATACAGAGCTGACACGACGACCGTTCCGATGGCCCACATCGTCAGGTTCGCCACGGCGATCCGCCAGGGGATCAGGAACGCGTCGCGTTGGTCGATCCGGTCGGGGTCCCGATTGTCGATGGCCCACCGCAGACTGTTCACGGTGTGGGCGTGGATCCACCAGCTGCCCAGGAGCGTTGTGAGTACGGCCACTCCGGGGACGACGCCGAACGGCAGCCACCGCGGTACGTCTCTGAACACGTTGGGCACCGGGTAGGCCAAGCCGACCAGCAGTGTCGCCACCGCGATGCCGATCACGTTCACCGCCAACAGCAGCACGGCCAGGATTCTCTCGATCCTCCGCTTGCGCTGGATCGGGTCTTCCTGCACGCCGCCGAGCAGCAGCGATCCGTACACCGGGGTGTCGGACAGGCGTCCACTCTGCCGCGTGACCCGCTCCAGGAAGCGGCCAAGCCGTTGAGCCAGGCTCGGTGTGGGATTCATGGTGGCGTCAGCCTAGTTCGTCACGCTCAGACCCTGAGTCTGAAAGTAATTCAACTTATGGTGGCGGTTCGCACGGGCGCGGGGTAGCCGCGTAGCTGGACGGAGTCGCCGAGTTGCCAATGACGTTGCTCGTGCACCGAGGCCGCGGCCACGGTCGACGCGGTGGTCAGGATGCGCGTGGATTCGGAGCGGGCCAGCTCGCTCAGGCGTGCGGCCTCATTGACCGGTCCGCCGATCACGGTGTACTCGAACCGCTCCCGGGCACCGACGTTGCCGGCTACCACCTGACCGGCCGCGATCCCGAAGCGTGCCGGGCACTCGGGCACCTCGGCCACCAGCCGGTCGGAAATCGCCCGGGTCGCCGCCAGCGCCTTGTCCTCCGGGTTCTCCAGCAGGACCGGCGCCCCGAACACGGCTAGGACGGCGTCGCCCTCGAACTTGTTGACCAGTCCGTGGTGGCGGTCGACCTCTTCGACGATAACCGCGAAGAACCGGTTGAGCAGTTCCACCACCTCCATCGGCGGCCGGCTGGCGACCAGTTTCGTCGAGCCGACGATGTCGACGAACAACGCCGCCACGTGGCGTTCCTCGCCACCCAGCTTGGGCTGCTGTCGCTCTGCCGCCGCGGCCACGTCCCGACCGACGTGCCGCCCGAACAGGTCCCGTACGCGCTCGCGTTCGCGCAGGCCGACGACCATCGAGTTGAAACCGCGCTGAAGTTCGCCGAGTTCGGTGCCGTCGAACACCACGACGCTGGAGTCGAGGTCGCCGTCCTCGACCCGCTGCAGTGCCGCTCGCACCGCTCGGACCGGGGTCGAGGTGAGCCACGCCAGCACCCACATGAGGATGAAACCGAAGACCAGGCTGATGGATGCAGTGACAAGGATGGCCGTGCCCAACTCGCGTCCGGTCATGTTGTCCATCACGAGGGGGAACAGTCCGGCCAGTCCGATGCCGATCATTGGAAGGCCGGAACTGAGCATCCAGATCGTGATGGTTCGGCCCATGATCCCGGTTGTCGCCCTGTGGGGCGGCGGTCCGGCAGCCAAGGCCTGAGCCGCTACCGGGCGCAGTGCGAATTCCGCGACGAGGTAGATGCCAGTGGTGACCAGGACGCCGCAGAACGGAATGACCAGTCCGACTCGCGGGATGAACTTGGGATTCTGCATCCCGTACAGGGTGGTCAGCAGCGCTGCACCCAGGCCCCACAAAACCAGGTGCGCTGAGGCGATCCGCCACGGGGTGAGGAAGACGTTGCGCTGGTCGGCCAGGGTTGGCGGCCGGCTTTCGATGGACCAGCGCAGATCGCGGGTGGTGCGACCAGTGATCCACCAGGTCCCGATGATCAAGGCGAGCAGCATGTAGGCAGGACCCACGATCGCCGGA
Source organism: uncultured Actinomycetes bacterium (assembly GCA_903862565.1). Classification (GTDB taxonomy): domain Bacteria; phylum Actinomycetota; class Actinomycetes; order Mycobacteriales; family Mycobacteriaceae; genus Mycobacterium. The sequence continues at coordinate 3,808 of CAIOYU010000050.1, forward strand.
AGCCACACCGGCACCGAGGTGAAGACGTTCGGTGTGGAAAAAGCGACCCCCAGCAGCAGAACCATCACACCCATCCCGGTGAGGTTCACGGTGATGATGAAAAGCGTAAGGATGATCTGGATCCGCACCCTGCTCTTATGCGGGCTCTCGCCGACCTTGCCGAGCAGGAGCGAGCCGTAGGCCGGCGTCGCATCCAGGCGTCCGCTCTGGCGCGTGAGCCGCTCCAGCACACGGCCCAGCCGTTGTGCCACCGTCGGGTTGGAATCCATAGTGGCGTCCACCCTAAGCTGGCCCGGTGCGTCTTGTGATCGCTCAGTGTCGCGTGGATTATCTTGGCCGGCTCACGGCCCATCTTCCCTCGGCCCGCCGCCTGTTGCTGATCAAGGCCGACGGTTCGGTCAGCGTGCACGCCGACGACCGCGCCTACAAGCCGTTGAACTGGATGAGTCCGCCGTGCTGGCTGACCGAGGACGCCGACGGCCTGGTCTGGGTGGTGGAGAACAAGGCCGGGGAGCAGTTGCGCATCACGATCGAGGAAGTCGAACATGACTCCAGCCATGAACTGGGAACCGACCCCGGCCTGGTGAAGGATGGCGTCGAGGCGCACCTGCAGGAGCTTCTGGCCGAGCACATCGACCTGCTGGGCGAGGGGTACACGCTGGTGCGCCGGGAGTACATGACCGCGATCGGGCCGGTGGACATCCTGTGCCGCGACGCCGACGGCCGGTCGGTGGCGGTGGAGATCAAGCGCCGGGGTGAGATCGACGGGGTGGAGCAGCTGACCCGCTACCTGGAGCTGATGAACAGGGACAGCCTGCTGGCGCCGGTGACGGGTGTGTTCGCCGCCCAGCAGATCAAGCCGCAGGCCCGGACGCTGGCAGAGGACCGCGGAATTCGTTGTCTGACTTTGGATTACGATGTGATGCGCGGCATGGACAGCGACGAGTTCCGGTTGTTCTGATGTTCAGGCGGGTCGAGGTCGGGCCCGACGGCCACGAATACGAGGTCGTGCCGATCATCGGGGCACGGGCGTCGAAGAACTACCGTTGCCCCGGGTGTGACCATGAGATCCGCTCAGGCACGCCGCATGTCGCCGCGTGGCGGGCCGATGAGGATGGAGACGACCGACGGCACTGGCACACGCCGTGCTGGGCCAAGCGGCATAAGCGACGACCGACCCGGAAGTGGTCCTGAGTCAGCGGTCCCGTGCCGGTTCGACGAGTTCAACGAGGACGCCGCCGGCATCCTTGGGATGGATGAAGTTGATTCGGGAATTGGCCGTTCCCCGCCGCGGCGCGTCGTACAACAGGCGAATACCCTTGGCGCGCAACCGCTCCGAGAGGGTGTCGAGGTCACTGACCCGGTAGGCCAGCTGCTGGATGCCCGGGCCGCGCTTGTCGATGAACTTGGCGATGGTGCAGTTCTCGTCGATCGGCGCCATCAGTTGCACCTGCGCGCTGCCGATCGGCGCGCCGCGGACCGCGAGCATTGCTTCGCGGACGCCCTGGTCGGTGTTGATCTCCTCGTGCACCACGATCATGCCGAGGTTGTCGTGATACCAGGCGATGGCCCTGTCCAGGTCAGGCACTGCGAGGCCGACGTGGTCGATGGCCGTCACCAAGGCGCTGGCCAGCACCGAACGGGCATCGAGATGCTCGGTGGTCATGCAATCAACGGTAACCTGTCAACCGGACAGTTGGTTAGTCGGTTTGCGAGATTGCGCGCCGACCCCGCCGACGCACGGCTGCAGGAGGTAGGAAATGACGACATCGGTAATCGTTGCTGGAGCTCGCACTCCCATCGGCAGACTGATGGGATCGCTGAAGGACTTCTCGGGCACCGATCTGGGCGCGATTGCGATCCGCGGGGCCTTGGAGAAGGGCGGTGTGGATCCCTCGCTGGTGGAGTACGTGATCATGGGCCAGGTGCTCACGGCCGGTGCCGGGCAGATGCCGGCCCGTCAGTCCGCGGTCGGGGCCGGGATCGGCTGGGATGTTCCCGCGCTCACGATCAACAAGATGTGCCTTTCCGGGATCGATTCCATCGCTCTGGCCGATCAGCTGATCCGGGCCGGCGAGTTCGACGTCGTCGTCGCCGGTGGCCAGGAGTCGATGACCAAGGCGCCGCACCTGTTGATGGACAGCCGGGCGGGGTACAAGTACGGCGATGTGACCGTGCGCGACCACATGGCCTACGACGGGTTGCACGACGTGTTCACCGACCAGCCGATGGGCGCCCTCACCGAGACGCGAAACGACGTCGACAAGTTCACCCGACTTGAGCAGGACGAGTTCGCCGCCGAGTCGCACCGCAAGGCAGCGGCCGCCTGGAAGGACGGGGTGTTCGCCGATGAGGTTGTGCCCGTTGCCATTCCGCAGCGCAAGGGCGATCCGATCGAATTCGCCGAGGATGAGGGCATCCGCGCCAATACCACTGCCGAGTCGCTCGGCGGGCTGCGGCCGGCGTTCCGCAAGGACGGCACCATCACGGCCGGATCGGCGTCGCAGATCTCCGACGGCGGGTGCGCGGTGGTGGTCATGAACAAGGACAAGGCGAAGGCTCTGGGCCTGACGTGGCTGTGTGAGATCGGCGCCCACGGCAATGTCGCCGGCCCCGACTCGACCCTGCAGTCGCAGCCGGCCAACGCCATCAAGAAGGCGGTCCAGCGCGAGGGCATCTCCATCGACGACCTCGACGTGCTGGAGATCAACGAGGCGTTCGCCGCGGTGGCCCTGGCGTCGACCCGGGAACTCGGTGTCGACCCGGACAAGGTCAACCGCAACGGCGGGGCCATCGCGATGGGCCACCCGATCGGCATGTCCGGTGCCCGGATCACCTTGCACGCGGCGCTGGAGTTGTCCCGCCGGGGTTCGGGCTACGCGGTGGCGGCACTGTGCGGGGCCGGCGGCCAGGGCGACGCGCTGATCCTCCGGGCCGGTTAGTCGGACGGGTTTCTGGCCGACCTGTCGTTTGCTGGAATCGCGTCGCCGGGTCGAAGCGCGAGTCCTGTGAAGTTCGTCATAAGCAGTGCGCCGGGAGGCGCCGACTCGGCTGGGTACGGTCCGGGTGCGCCGACGTGACAAACTTGAGCACGTGACACGTCCCCGTCCGAAAAGAGCGCCGGTGATGACCGGCGCCGTGGATCTCTCCGGCCTCAAGAAGCCGGCGCAGCGTGAGGGCGGTGCGGCCGGCATCGAGGTCACCGAGGCGAACTTCGACGCCGAGGTGCTGGCCCGCTCGAACACGGTGCCGGTGGTCGTGCTGTTGTGGTCGCCGCGCAGCCAGGCCTGCGTCCAGTTGGCCGACACCCTGGCCGGGTTGGCCGCCGAGGATGCCGGCAAGTGGTCGCTGGCCACCGTCGACATCGAGTCGGCCCAGCGTGTGGCGGCGGCGTTCGGCATCGAGGCGGTGCCGACGGTGGTGGCATTGGCGGCCGGCCAGATGCTGACCAGCTTCGAGGGTGGCATGCCGCGCGAACAGTTGCGTCGCTGGATCGACGCCCTCCTGGCGGCGACCGCCGGAAAGCTCTCCGGCGCAACCGAATCCGGCCCGGAGCCGACCGACCCGGCGCTGGAGGCGGCCCGCGACAAGCTCGACGCGGGTGACTTCCCAGGAGCGGCTGCGGCCTACCAGGAGATTCTCGACGGCGATCCCAGCCACACCGAGGCCAGGGCGGCACTGCGCCAGATCGGGTTCCTGCAGCGGTCCAGCGCACACTCGCCGGATGTTCTCGCCGACGCCGAGGCCGCGCCCGACGACATCGACGCGGCGTTCGCGGCGGCCGACGTGCAGATCCTCAGCCAGGACATCGGCGGGGCGTTCGACCGGCTGATCGTGTTGGTCAAGCGGACAACCGGAGACGACCGCACCAAGGTGCGCACCCGGTTGATCGAGCTGTTCGAATTGTTCGACCCGGCCGAGCCCGCGGTGATCGCCGGCCGTCGCAATCTGGCCAACGCGCTGTACTGATCACGCCCCGGATCCGGTGGGCGCGCTCTCGATCACACTGCGGTAGATGGCGAGGATTTTCGAGGTCTGAAGCGATTGCCGGGGAACATCACTGCCGGCGGCAAGGGCTGCGGCCATGTCGGTCAGTGTGTCCCGGCCCTCGACAACCGTGCGAATTGCCGCGGCGATAGCGGCGGGAGAGGCGTCGGCGGCCAGCAGTCCACCGTGTTCGGGGACCGACTCACTGAGGGCGCCGTCGCAGTAGATCGCCGGCAGTGACATCGCGGCCGCTTCCAGCAGCACCAGTCCCTGGGTGTCGAAGCCGTACGACGTGAACAGCAGGGCGTCACTCGAGCGCATCACCGTCAGGCATTCCTCACGGCTGATCCAGCCGTGCACGCGGATCCGGTCGGCCAGCCCGGCGGACTCGATGTGCTCGCGAAGGGCTGTCTCGAGTTGGCCACCGCCGTAGATGTCGAGCGTGCAATTCGTCACCGCGGCAACGGCGTCGACCGCCTCCAACACGCGTTTCTCCGCGGACAGACGTCCGCACCAGACGAGCCGCAGCGGTTCCCCGCCTGCCGATCCGGAGATCTCCCCGGTCATGGCACGGTCGATGACGTCGTCGTCAATCCCGTTGGAAACGGCCGATACCGGGCGGTTCACCCCCCGCGCGGTCAGCGCTTGTGCGAAGTGCCGCGTGGGCGCTATCACGTGGTCCACCGCCTGCGCGTGGGCCACCATGAAGCGCCACGCTATGCGTGAGGCGACGCTCTCCCTTCGGCGGGTGAACGTGAATTTCGCGCGGTGGTGCCGCTTTTGCATCCGGCTGACGACACTGGCCAGGAACAGCGGTGCCGGGGTCGCCTGCGCGAAGTAGGCGTCAAAGCGGGAGTGTTTGGTCTGGACGACGGGAATCCCGTGCCGGCGGGCGGCGTCCGCGCCCGCCAGGGCAACACCGAGGTCGCCGTGGATGTGCACGATGTCGATGTGTCCGCGTGCAGAGAACGCCGCATCGATGACGGCGGCGTTCGCCCGCGACGGCCACACGAACACGAAGTCGTCGTACTTGCTCAGCGCGCAGGCAAGCCGGGCGAGAACGGGCACCGGCCTCAACTCGACGAGGCCGGGATCGGGATCGGGGTTCGGCACCCGCGGTGGGGTGAACACGGTGACCGTGTGCCCGAGTTGCTCGAGGGCACGCTGCTGGCTGGTCACCGATATCTGCGCCCCACCAACGGTCCCGGGGTGGAGATCGGTGAAAAAGGCGACGTGCATGTGACAGCCCTTCTCCCCGCAACCGCAGAGACACTGCACCCTACCGCCGTCGGCCCACGCGCGGCCGGCGGAGGTCAGGCGGGTTCGAGCCAGATCGCGGACATCGGCGGCAGCACCAGTCGGGCCGAAGCGGGCCGGCCGTGGCACGGCAGTTCGACGGCCTCGACCTGACCGAGGTTGCCGATCCCGGAGCCGTTGTAGACCGTTGCGTCGCTGTTGATCACCTCGCGCCAGGTGCCGGCCAGCGGCAGGCCCAGGCGGTAGCGGCTGTGCTCGGCGCCGGACAGATTGAACACGCAGGCCATGACCGACCCGTCGGCCCCGAAGCGCAGGAAGCTGAGCACGTTGCTCGCCGAGTCGTTGGCGTCGATCCAGGAGTACCCCTTCGGGCTGCTGTCCAGACTCCACATCGCCGGCCGGCTGCGGTAGACGGCATTGACGTCGGCCACGAACCGCTGGATCCCGCCGGAGAAGGAGTTCTCGTCGAGTTGGAACCAGTCCAGGCCGCGTGCCTCCGACCACTCCGCGCGCTGGCCGAAGTCCTGCCCCATGAACAACAGCTTCTTTCCGGGGTGTGCCCACTGGTAGGCCAGCAGGCTGCGCAGGCCGGCCGCCTTGACGTGGTCGTTTCCCGGCATCCGGCTCCACAGGGTGCCCTTGCCGTGCACCACCTCGTCGTGGCTGATCGGCAGCACGTAGTTCTCGCTGTAGGCGTAGAGCATCGAGAACGTCATCTCATGATGGTGGTAGGTGCGGTAGATCGGGTCGCGGCTGAAGTAGCCCAGGGTGTCGTGCATCCACCCCATGTTCCACTTCATCGAAAAGCCGAGTCCGCCAAGGTTCGTCGGACGGGTGACGCCGGGCCAGGAGGTGGACTCCTCGGCGATGGTGGAGATCCCCGGCGCCAGCTTGTGGACGGTGGCGTTCATCTCCTGCAGGAACTGCACCGCCTCCAGGTTCTCCCGGCCGCCGTAGGCGTTCGGGGTCCAGCCGTCCGCCGGCCTCGAGTAGTCCAGGTAGAGCATGGACGCCACCGCGTCCACCCGGAGGCCGTCGATGTGGAAGTCCAGCAGCCAGTACAGCGCGTTGGCCACCAGGAAGTTGCGCACCTCGGGCCGGCCGAAGTCGAAAACGTAGGTACCCCAGTCGAGTTGTTCGCCGCGGCGGGGGTCGGAATGCTCGTAGAGCGGGGTGCCGTCGAAGCGGCCCAGCGCCCAGTCGTCCTTGGGGAAGTGCGCGGGGACCCAGTCCATGATCACGCCGATGCCTGCCTGGTGCAGACGGTCCACCAGGTAGCGGAAGTCGTCGGGGCTGCCGAATCGGGATGTCGGAGCGTAGTAGGACGTCACCTGGTATCCCCATGAGCCGCCGAACGGATGCTCGGCGACGGGGAGCAGTTCCACGTGGGTGTAACCCTGTGTGACAACGTAATCGGTGAGATCGTCGGCCAATTCCCGGTAGCTCAGGCCCGGTCGCCAGGAGCCCAGGTGGACCTCGTAGGTGCTCATGGCCTCGAGCACCGGATTACCGGCGGCGCGCCGTGTCATCCACGCGGCGTCGTCCCAGGCGTAGTCCGACACGAACACCTTCGACGCCGTCTGGGGCGGAACCTCGGTGGCGAACGCGAACGGGTCGGCCCGGTCGCTGACGGAATCGTCGGACCCGTGCACGCGGAACTTGTAGCAGCCGTCGGGGGAGAAGCCGGGCCAGAACAACTCCCAGACCCCGGATGAGCCCAGCACCCGCATCGGGGCGTCGGTGCCGTCCCACCCGTTGAATTCCCCGATCAGGCTGACGCCCTTGGCATTCGGCGCCCACACCGCGAAGGACACCCCGTCGACCTCGCCGTCGGGTGTGGAGAACGACCGCGGATGGGCGCCGAGGATCTCCCAGAGTCGTTCGTGGCGGCCCTCGGCGAACAGGTGCAGGTCCACCTCCCCGAGAGTGGGCAGGAATCGGTAGCCGTCGGCGACGATGAGGGGGCCGGCGCCGGGATAGCTGACCTCTAGCCGGTAGTCGACCAGATCGGTGAACGGCAGTGCCACGGCGAAGAGCCCGGAGTCGATGTGGGACAACGGGTATCGCACGTCTCCGACCAGTGCCACCACGCTCTCGGCATGCGGTCGCAGGGTCCGGATCACGGTGTGGCCGAGATATTCGTGGGCGCCGAGGATGGCATGCGGATCGTGGTGGACGCCGGCGAGCAGCCTGGCGACGTCTCCCGGGTCGGGGGCCAGATAGGGGCTCGCGAATCCGCTGTCAGCCATGGTCACTCCCGCCGGAGCATGGCAGCCCGCTGCTCCTGCGGGATGGGCGGCAGGCTGAGCACGTGGGCGACCGCCTTGGCCGGATCCAGCCGCACGTAATTGGACTGGCCCCAGTGGTATTGCTCGCCGGTGATCTCGTCGCGGACCTCGAACCGTTCGTAGTGGTGCATGGCCAGCGCCCCCATGTCCAGGAAGAGGTACCCCTCCTCGGGTCCCATCGGGTTCAGGGAGACGACGACGAGCATGAGGTCCCCGGTCACCGGGTCGAACTTGCTGAAGGCCATCAGCGCGTCGTTGTCGACGGTGTGGAACCACGTGGTCCGCATCTGGCACAGGGCCGGATGCCGGCGGCGGATCTCGTTGAGCCGGGCGATGAACGGCTCCAACGACCGGCCCTGGGCCAGGGCGGCGGCGAAGTCACGCGGGCGCAGTTCGTACTTCTCGGAGTCCAGGTACTCCTCGCTGCCCGGGCGTACCGCCTCGCTCTCGAACAGTTCGTAGCCGGAGTACACCCCCCAGGACGGACCCATGGTGGCCGCCAGGACCGCCCGGATGGCGAACATGCCCGGGCCGCCGTGCTGCAGGCTCTCGTGCAGGATGTCGGGGGTGTTGACGAAGAGGTTGGGGCGCGCATAGTCGGCATGCGCGGCGATCTCGTGGGCGAAGTCGGTGAGCTCCCACTTGCTGGTGCGCCAGGTGAAGTACGAATACGACTGGGTGAAGCCGAGTTTGGCCAATCCGTACAGCCGGGCCGGCCGGGTGAAGGACTCCGAGAGGAACAGTATGTCGGGGTCGGTTGCCTTGACCTCGCTGATCAGCCAGGCCCAGAAGTCCGGCGGCTTGGTGTGCGGGTTGTCGACCCGGAAGATCCTGACGCCGTTGCTGATCCAGAACCGGATCACCCGCAGCACCTCTTCGTAGAGTCCCTCGGCGTCGTTGTCGAAGTTCAGCGGATAGATGTCCTGGTACTTCTTCGGCGGGTTCTCGGCGTAGGCGATGGTGCCGTCGGGCAGTTCGGTGAACCACCGGCGGTGCTCGCGGGCCCAGGGATGGTCCGGGGCGCACTGCAGCGCCAGGTCGAGTGCAACCTCCATGTCGAGCTTGCTCGCGGTGGCGACGAACTTGTGGAAGTCCGCCATCGTGCCCAGGTCGGGATGGATCGCGTCGTGCCCGCCCGCGGCGCTGCCGATGGCCCACGGCGACCCGACATCACCGGGCTCGGAAACGACGCTGTTGTTGCGGCCCTTGCGGTGAACCGTGCCGATCGGGTGGATGGGCGGCAGGTAGACGACATCGAAACCCATCGCCGCGACCCGCTCCAGGGCGGCCGCCGCGGTGGCGAACGTGCCGTGCACCGGTCTGCCGGCGGCGTCGCGTCCGCCGGTGGAACGCGGGAACAGCTCGTACCAGGCACCGCAGCGGGCCAGCGGACGATCCACCCACACCCCGTAGGAGTGCCCGCGGGAGATCAGTTCGCGCAGCGGGTAGCGGTCGAGCAGTTCGGTCACCTGGTGGGCGAGCGCCGGGGCCGCGCGGGTCAACGGGTCGCCGGGCTCGCTCAGCTTCTGCGCGGCAAGTAGCAGCGGGGCGCGCTCGTCGCGCGGCACCCCACTGGCGGCGCGTTCGAACAGCAGGGCTCCGACCATCAGGTCGTTGTCGAGATCCTCCTCGCCCTGGCCGGCTTCGAGTTTGGCCGTGACCGCCTGGCGCCAGGACGAGATCGGGTCGCCCCAGCCGTCGACCCGGAACGTCCACAGTCCCTCCTGATCGGGCGCGAACTGCCCGTGGAAGACATCCGGGGTCCGACCCAGCCGCATCGGGAACAGTTGCGGTTTGACCCGCGACGCGGAGGCGGTCTCCTCGGCGGTGCGGCGGAACGGGCCGTGCCCCAGCCGGGGGTAGGCCGGTCCCAGATAGCGCACCACCAGGGTGGCGGCCACCGCCTCGTGACCCTCGCGCCACACCGTCGCGCAGACCGGCACGAGTTCCCCGACGACGGCTTTGGCGGGGTAGAAGCCACCGGACACGACGGGAGACACGTCGTCGATCTCGATGCGACCAGGCACGCGCCTAACGCTAGTGCCAGTGCCGCCCACGCGGGTGGAGATGGGCGGCACAAGCGTGCAGAGCAGACTGCGGCCTTCCTCAGTAAGGTCTGAAACCGTGAAAGCCCTTCGCAGATTCACCGTCCGCGCACACCTCCCGGACCGACTTCTCCCGTTGGCCCGGCTGTCGACGAACCTGCGCTGGTCCTGGGACGTCCCGACCCAGGAGTTGTTCAAAAGCATCGACCCCGAGCAGTGGGCCCGGGTCGGCCAGGACCCCGTCGGGGTGCTCGGCGCGGTCAGCACGGCGCGGCTGGACGAGCTGGCGGAGGACCACGCGTTCTGCGAGCGGTTGGACCGGTTGGCCGCTGATCTCGACCAGTACCTGACCCAGCCGCGCTGGTATCAGCACCTCCAGGAGCAGGCAGGGGAAGCGTCCCTGCCGAACGGAATCGGGTACTTCTCGATGGAGTTCGGCGTGGCCGAGGTGCTCCCGATCTACTCCGGTGGCCTGGGCATCCTGGCCGGGGACCATCTCAAGGCGGCCTCGGACCTGGGCGTCCCGCTGATCGGGGTCGGCCTGAATTACCGGTCCGGCTATTTCCGCCAGTCGCTGACCGCCGACGGCTGGCAGCACGAGAACTACCCGTCGCTGGACCCCCAGGGCCTGCCGTTGCGGCTGCTGACCACTGCCGATGGCGCTCCCGTGGTGATCGAATTGGCCTTGCCGGAGTCGCGCACCCTGCGGGCCCGGGTGTGGGTGGCGCAGGTGGGCCGGATTCCGTTGCTGCTGCTGGATTCCGACGTTCCGGAGAACGACCACGACCTGCGCAACGTCACCGACCGGTTGTATGGCGGTGATCAGGAGCACCGGATCAAGCAGGAGTTGCTCGCCGGGATCGGCGGGGTGCGGGCCATCCGGGCCTACACCGCCATCGAGGGGCGGCCGAACCCGGACGTCTTCCACATGAACGAAGGCCATGCCGGTTTCCTGGGCCTCGAGCGCATCCGCGAATACGTCAACCTCGACCATCTGGACTTCGAGACCGCGCTGACCATCGTGCGGGCGAGCACCCTGTTCACCACCCACACGCCGGTTCCCGCCGGCATCGACCGGTTCCCGGTGGAACTCGTCGAACGGTATTTCGGCGACGACACCTGGACCGGCTTGCTGCCCGGGGTGCCGCTGGAGCGGGTGCTGGCCTTCGGGGCCGAATCCGATGACGACCGGGACGCGCCGAAATTCAACATGGCCCACATGGGGTTGCGCCTGGCGCAGCGGTCCAACGGGGTGTCCCAGTTGCACGGGCGGGTCAGTCGCGAGATGTTCGACGACCTGTGGCCCGGCTTCGACTCCGCGGAGGTGCCGATCGGTTCGATCACCAACGGCGTGCACGGGCCCACCTGGGCCGCACCGCAGTGGGTGCAGTTGGCCCAGGACCTCGCCGGCACCTCGGAGGCGCTGCGCGAACCCTCGGTGTGGGCGCGGCTCAACGAGGTCGATCCGGGCCACATCTGGTGGATCCGTTCGCAACTGCGGGCCGCGCTGGTCGAGGACGTCCGCCGGCGGCTGCGCAGATCGTGGCTGGAGCGCGGCGCCATCGAGGCGGAACTGGGCTGGGTGGCAACGGCGTTCGATCCCAACGTGCTGACGATCGGCTTCGCCCGCCGGGTTCCCACCTACAAGCGGCTGACGCTGATGTTGCGCGACCCGGACCGCCTGGAGGCGCTGCTGCTCGACGAGCACCGGCCGATCCAGTTGATCGTCGCCGGTAAGTCGCACCCCGCCGACGACGCCGGCAAGGCGCTGATCCAGCAGATCGTGCGCTTCGCCGACCGTCCGGAGGTACGCCACCGGATCGCCTTCCTGCCCGACTACGACATGTCGATGGCGCGACTTCTGTACTGGGGTTGTGACGTGTGGCTAAACAATCCGCTGCGCCCACTGGAGGCCTGCGGGACCTCGGGGATGAAGTGCGCGCTCAACGGCGGGTTGAACCTCTCGATCCGCGACGGCTGGTGGGACGAGTGGTTCGACGGCGAGAACGGCTGGGAGATCCCGACCGCCGACGGCGTGACCGACGACTCGCGCCGCGACGACCTTGAGGCCCGCGCACTCTACGGGCTGCTGCGGGACTCGGTGGCGCCGAAGTTCTACGACCGCGACCACAACGGGGTGCCGAACCGGTGGGTCGAGATGGTGCGCCACACGCTGCAGTCGCTCGGTCCCAAAGTGCTCGCCTCGCGGATGGTGCGCGACTACACCGAGCAGTACTACGCCCCGGCGGCGGAGTCCGTACGGCGGGTGCTGGAACCGATCGACGACCTGCCCTATGGGCAGGCCCGGGAGTTGGCCGCCTACCGGCAGCGGGTGCGCGAGGCGTGGCCGGAGGTGGCCATCACCGATGTCGACAGCACCGGACTGCCGGACACCCCGCTACTCGGTTCGAAACTGACGCTCACCGCGTCGGTGGCGCTGGGCGGCCTGCGTCCCGAGGACGTCGTGGTCCAGGCGGTGCTCGGCCGGGTGGGCCCCGGAGACACGTTGACCGATCCCGGGTACCACCAGATGTCCCATGTCGGCACCGGGGAGTGGGGAACGGAGATCTTCACCACCACCACCCCGCTGTCGGTGGCGGGGTCGGTGGGCTACACGGTGCGGGTGTTGCCCCACCACCGGTTGCTGGCCGGTGACAGCGAACTGGGACTCGTCCGGCTGGCCTGAAAACCCCGGCGACGTCCCCGGACCGCGTCGGCATGTAGGTTGCCTGTGATCCGCAAAGTAGTGAGGCAGTGATGGTGCGTAGCGCAGCCGTGGTGACCGCGGTGTTGACGACGTTGGTGATGGCCGCTCCGGCCGGCGCCGACCCGGACCCGGGCACGCCCGACGCCGTCGCCGCGGCGCCGGCCTCGGCCGAGGCGCCGGCGGCGGCCCGGCCGGTCGACGACGGGAAGGTGGTCTCCGCGCCGCCGGCGACCACCACGAGCCCTGACGGTTGGACCATGACGCTGTCGTCCAAGGATGAGACTCAGCTCCCCGTCGCGCCGCTGACCACAGCGATCTCGACGCGCGAGTACGTCGTCGGTGGGGTGTTCAACGGTTCGCTCAAGGGCCCGGGGGCGACCGTGCCCAGGGGCATCCTCGAGGTCGGGTATCAGATCGGCTGCGGTATCGACATGCTCACCTCCAACGGCGTCTCGCTCACCGGCACCGCCGGCATCCAGCCCTCGATCGGCTACTTCGGCCTTGATTTCCCCGGCGTGCTCCCCGACGGGCTCGTCCCGAGCATCGGCGGCAACTTCGCCGGCGGCGTCACGGTGGGTCTCAAGCCGGGCATCGTGAACACCTTCCCGATCACGAAGAAGGATTACAAGAGTTCCGAACCCTGGGTGTCGATCAGCAACTTCCGCATCAAGATCGACGGCTGCGTGGGGGAGTCGTTCATCCGTTCCTACGCCACGATGTCCAAGTCCACCGAGTCCGGTGACGCGATCCTGTCCTGGTACGGCACCACCAAGTCGATCTGATGGCGGCGCTCAGTCGGTGATCTGCTGGGCTGCCCGGATTCCCGACTGGTACGCGCCGTGCACGGTGGCGAAGGAGTCCCGCGACGTGGCCTCGCCGGCGAAGTGCAACCGCCCATCGACGCTCGCGGCGAGATGGTCGCGCATGGCCGGAGTGGACCCGGTCTTGTTGAACGAGTAGGCACCCAGGGCGTACGGGTCGGCCGCCCAGCGGGTGATCTGGTGGTCGACCGGGTCGGGCACGCCGCGGCCGAACAGCGTGCGCAGGGTCTGCATGGCTCCGGAGACGATCTCTGCATCGCTGAGTTTTTCCAGGGCTCGGCCGAAGTCGGCGGCGTTGAGGCCCAGCAGGATCGGCTTCCCGCCGGCACGGGCGACGTTGAGCCACTGTTCCCATTGGCCGTAGCGATCGGGTCCGGGGACGTAGGTGAGCCAGTCGGTGTCGGGCCAAAAGCTCTCCGGGAAGCGCAGATAGCACTTGTCGAGCAAGCCCATGCCCAGGGCATCGATGGCGGTGCGCTTCTTGGTCGGCAGCGGCGGATCGAACTGCACTGCACCACTCTGTAATACGCCCAGTGGCAGCGTCACCACCACATGGTCGCCCTGGAACCTCTCACGGTCGGTGTGCACCGTCACCGCGGTCTTGTTCCACTCGATCCGCGTCACCGCCTGCCCCGTTCGCACGGTCAGTCCGCTGGCGAGGAACTCCGGGATGGCGCGGTAGCCGGCGGGGAACACCATGTCGTCGCCGATGAGCTCGGCGTCGCTGTCGAAGTAGTGGGCGGATAATTCGCTTGTGCTGCCGGCGTATTCGTGCTCGTAGTCGTTGAGCAGGTGCGCGACCAGATCCCGGTCGCCGCCGCTCAGGGTGGGCCAGCGCAGCGACCGTTCGACAACAGCGCGCATCGATCTGTCGGCGCCGTCGTCGTCCTGGAAGGTCCTCAGAGCGTCGGCGATGTCGTCGTGCAGGCGGTCGAACGCCTCAGTGGTCGCGTCGTCGAACGGACGACCGTCGAAGCGATAGTCGGTGGAACTCTCGTAACTGGTGGCCACCGTGCGTGCCCCGGCTTTGTCGGCCAGTGTGGTGATCGGGTTGTCCTTGGCGCCGTGGATCCAGGAGGCCCCGAGGTCGACGGGGGCGTCGGCCCAGTGATCGGAGGTCCAGATCCGGCCGCCGATCCGGTCGCGCGCCTCGAGCACCACCACCTCGGCGCCCCGGCCGGCCAGCGAGTGGGCCGCGGCCAGGCCGGCGATTCCGGCGCCGACGACGATCACCCGGGTGCCGGGGCTCGTCGTGGTGGTTTTGCCGCAGGCGACGAGTGCCGCCAGCGACGCTGCGCCGGAGAGCAGGCCGCGCCGGTTGATCATGGTGTTGGCTGCTTACTGGGTTAGGGGAAGCGTTTGAAGCAGCGGTCGACGTCGCCGAGAACGCCCACCCGGAAAGCGTCGATGCGGGAGAATCCGGCCGGCACCGACTCGCCGTTGACGTCGCCGGCGGCGAGGCCGTTGGTCAGCAGACCCGAGACGGCCTCGTCGATGTCGCCAGCGGTGAGTCCGACGGTGTTGCCGTCGGGGGTGGTGATGTTCTTGCTCATCTTGGTGGTGGCGACCCCGGTCAGGCAGGCGGTACGCAGGCCGGCCTCGGCGTTGTCGAGCACCAGTCCGCCGCGCTCCTTCTGCAGCGCCATCATGTAGCGCGAGACCACCACCGAATAGGCCGTGTTGTCGCCCTGCAGGACGACGGCGTCGTCGCCCCCGGTGGAGGCGCCCATCTTCTGCAGGGCGGGCAGGTCGACGGTGATGGTGTTGCTGGCCGGGCAGTACGACGCCGGCGGGCTGGGCCGGGCGTCGGGGCAGGTCGAGGCTGCCGCTGCGTCGAAACTGAGCGTCGGAGGGTTCTTCGGGCTGAACAGCAGCGTCATCGCGTCGACGATCGACTTCACCGAGGCCTTGGTGACCGGCAGTTCCCCGGACTGGTTCGAGGGCAGTTCCACCGGCAGTTCGCCGCGGCGCTGCTTGATCTCCTGGATGTTGATCGCCGCGCAGGCCGACGGGCCGTCGGTGAACCCGAACTGGAACGCGGAGACGCGTTCGAACGCCGAGCCGTGCTCGTCGCCGACGTCATAGTGGTCACTGGAGGTCATCAGCGGGTCGCGGAAGGAGATCATCGCCGCCAGAAGGTTGTTCAGGCCTTCGCCGGTGTTGAGCGTGAAGCGGGGCGACTTGCCCTCGGCCACCCAGCGCAGGTAGACCCCGGCCAGGCAGTCGGCCTGCTGCTCGGCCACCAGGGTCGGAATCCCGCGCGGGTTCAGGGTGGCCTGCTTCTGCAGGGCGTGGCCGAACTCGTGGGCGAGCACCATCGTGATGGCCATGTCGCCGTTGGCTTTTCGCAACGCGGGCATCAGCACCGTGCGGTCCCACCCGATGGTGTTGTCTTCCTCGCAGAATCCGGCGTTGACCAGGCCTTCGGTGGACTCACCGCAGAAAATGCCGTCGTAGTCCTCGGCGTCCCAGGAGAACAGTTCATTGACCGGTTTGAGTTCGCCGTCGAAGAAGTCCGGGTAGGCGAACTTCCAGAACTCCTCCAGGTCGCTCACCGACTGGCCGGCCAACTGGTCGATCTCGCCGCCGTCGGTCCCGGTGACGGTCCGCGACTCCGGCTTGGCGTCCGGGCGCAGGCCGGTGATGCCGTCGACCGCCTCCAGGCCGCCCACCTTGAACGGATCGGCGAACACCGACACCGGAGTGCCCGTTATCGCCGGACCACAGCCGGCCAGCAGCGCAACGGCACCCGCGGCGGCGAGCATACGTGCGAGATTCCAGCGGCCCATGCGGACCACAATAGTTGCGGTCAGCCGCCGGTGCCGGTGTGCAGCCGCGCCAGCGCCTTCCGGACCACCACGGGATCGGTGGTGTGCCAGAACGGTGGCAGCGAGGCCCGCAGGTAGCCGCCGTAGCGGGCGGTGGCCATCCGGGAGTCCAGAATTGCGACCACCCCGCGGTCCTCGGCGCGTCGCAGCAGTCGCCCGGCACCCTGGGCCAGTAGCAGGGCGGCATGGCTGGCGGCCACCGCCATGAACCCGTTGCCGCCCTTGGCGGCCACGGCCCGTTGCCGTGCGGCCAGCAGCGGATCGTCGGGCCGCGGGAACGGGATGCGGTCGATGATCACCAGCGAGCAGGACGGGCCGGGAACGTCGACTCCCTGCCACAGAGACAGCGTGCCGAACAACGACGTCTGGGGGTCGGCGGCGAACTGTTCGATCAGGGCGGCGGTGCCGTCGTCGCCCTGACACAACACGGGGGTGTCCAGCCGTCCCCGCATGGCCTCGGCCGCGGCCTTCGCGGCGCGCATCGAGGAGAACAGGCCCAGGGTGCGCCCGCCGGAGGCCTCGATAAGGGCGGCGATCTCATCGAACTGTCCGCCGGCACCGGCTCCGTCGCGTCCCGGCGGCGGCAGGTGAGCGGCGATGTAGAGGATTCCGGACTTGGCGTGCTCGAACGGGGAGCCGACGTCCAGGCCGGTCCACTTCGGACCGTCGGATTTGGTGCCTCGCTCCTTCTCCGCCTCGTTCCTCGGCGGCATCGTCGACTCGGATCTGATGGCTCGCTCCTTCTCCGCCTCGTTCCTCGGCGGCATCGTCGACTCGCGGGAAGCGAGGCCCCAGGATTGGGCCATCGCGTCGAAGGACCCGCCGACGGTGAG